>JBCBKZ010000170.1:0-9216 GCA_038520955.1 Bacteroidota bacterium
GAGAAGGACAAATCTCCATTAATATCTAATAGGTAAGAACCACTCCCCTTTTTTAGGTAGTACTCAGCATTCTCCAAATAGGTGTGATAGACATAAAAGAAGGAAGATATCTCAGGCACTTCAAAACCTAGGCGTAACGCCTCAGCTTCCAGAAAAGAGGTGGTACAAAAACTCCAACACTGATTGGTGCTTTTTTGATCTTTTATAGGAGCAGTTTCTATAAAAGTCGTATTCGTTAGCCTGCTCGTTGGAGAGCAGGCACTTAATATGATAGTAACAAGAGAAAGGGTGAAAAAGTATGGCTTTGGGAGCATTTTCACAGACAATAAATAACCAGCCTTTAGATTGATTTCCCTCTACTCCAACTCACTTGGCAGTTTAGGCATCATTAGCAGTTCTTTGACTACTTCCCAGCGCTTTTCAGGCTGGTCTGGGGTTCCTCCTTTATCAGCTACATATCCGCGTACCATGTCCAGGCCGAGGTTGTAGTTGATGACGTAAGCCCGATAATCATCTATGAAGCGGGTACGTTGAAGGGCTCTTTCAGGAGAATAGAGCAAATACTTACCCATCCATTCTGCAGCCTCTTCACGAGAAACCTCTTCATTCAGATACTTTCTGGCTGCTTCATTCCCGGCATAATCCAGTCTTCCTCTCAGTGCCTGTATCGCATAATATTCATCTGCCATAGCAGGGTCAATTCCCGCTAAAGGAAAAAGAACTTCTTTCTCATACTGAACACGTTCTTCACCAGGAAAGGTAACCTCAATCCCATAATTAGCAGCACCTTCACTGACTAATGAAAGAGGAGAAAACAAGGGATATACGGAATATTCCACCCATCCTTTGCCCTTATACAGGTTCTCATCGAGGAGGGTCATAAACACATGATGTCCGGGATACCCTTCATGACAAGCGAGATCTATCACTCTATCAATGACTACAGGCAGATCAGTATTAATTTCAATCTTGCTTTTCCCTTCTCCTAAGTAGTAGTTATAGCCTGACCAGGATTTATCCGTTACGTACGAAAGGTCGAAATTCTCATCAGCAGGAATGGCTATATTGGCATTACTTCTCTTTTGAGATTCTGCCAAAGCTACCCTGAAAAGTGTATCAAGTTTATCTGCAGGGATCACAAACTGCGCTGAATAAGCCTGATAGCGTTCAGATACGGTTCCCTCGCCCGGTAGGGCTGCATCCAACTTCTGCAGCAGACTATCAAAATAAGCTTCTGTGTATGTGGGAGGTTCTGCATCATACAGCAGCTTAGCCTCCTCATCAAAGCTGAAGGTTTCTCCTCCCATCATTTCCACCTTTGCTTTAACTGCTATCAACTGCTTCTCCATCCAGTTCATGCGATAGAGCAAGTCTCCGCTTGCACTCGACTGAATCTTTCTCGTAGCTGCAAGAAGGCCTTCAGTGGTGGCCTGAAAAGTTTGTACCGGAGCCTCTTCCAGTTTTTCGGTGGGTCTGAATTCTTCAGGGCCAAAGTAGGCGTCCACAAAACCGGGTTGGTACTGGTCTATGTCCAGGCACATTTTCACAAAGCCTTCCGCTATGGTATCAGGATTGGTTTTTGGCATACGCTTACAACATATCACAAAGCTTACTATATATATCAACAGAAGCGCTTTTCTCATAAGAAGTAATTTTAAGCTAAGTTAAGAGGAGAAATGAACTTTCAGTAGTTTCAGATAAGAAAAAGACCATACCCTAAACGAGCCAATTCTACATATGGAAGATCCACACACATTACATCGACAAAGTAAGGATGCTTTTGGTTGGGCAAAAAAACTGATAGGAGGCGTCCCGGAAGAACTCTGGTATACAATGCCTGAAGGAATGGGGACACATTTGGCTTGGCAGGTAGGTCATCTAGCCCTGAGCTGTTACTACCATTCTGTGATGGTTATTACCGGTCACCAGCCTGACGTCCTCCAAAAAGTAACTGTCAAAGCGTACAATGACTACTATAACACTGCCCAACCAGAGAAATCAATAGGTGTCCATTCTCCAACAGAACTGTTAACTGCCATGGCCGTGATGGAAGAAAAATCGCTCAATATCATAGCGGGAATGACGAAGGAAAGTCTGGAAGAAGAACTATTCGACCTAGGATTTCCACATCCGGTAGCTTCTACTAAATGGGAAGCCATAGACTGGAACATCAAACACTATATGTACCATTGTGGGCAGATAGGGATGCTTAGAAGAGCCATAGGGGTACCCTTTGATTTTAGGGCCTAGGCTTGAAGCATAACTTTAACAAATCATTAAGAATAATCAGCTGTTTTCGTATAACGGCTGACATTCAGCTGGCTGGATGATGCCTACTTTTAGGTATAAATTCAAAGATCATGAAAAAATACCTCTTAATCGCACTACGAATCATCACGGCCATCATTCTCATTCAAACCCTGAGATTCAAGTTTACCGCACATCCTGATAGTGTATACATTTTCACTACTGTAGGAATGGAACCCTTCGGTAGAATTGGAATTGGGGTACTGGAACTGATAGCTGCCATTCTATTACTGATCCCTCGTACTGTATGGTTGGGCGCAGGTCTGGCATTGGGCGTTCTTTCTGGCGCCATCTTCTTCCACCTGACCATATTGGGCATTGAAATACATGGAGATGGAGGAACCTTATTTTACATGGCTTTAGGTACCTTTCTGATGAGTGCCATCATTCTGTGGAATTACCGTGCAGATATCCCTATTCTCAATAAATACTTACCAGCCCTTAGCTGATAAAAGATAGATACCCATTAAGAAACCGATCAATCAATTGTGAGACTTGAGGAGCTTCTGGTTTAAGCCGGGAGCTCCTTTTTTAGGCATATTTCCGTTTTTCCGAATTTTTGTACCTTGTCCATAGGCACCATCTTATAAACCCAGGATCTATGACATTTACCATCCCATTAGAATGGATTTTTGAAGTACTAATCAATGGACTGGCCATTTCCATTGCCGCATGGCTTCTCCCATTTGTAAGCATAAAAAACTTTCCATTAGCAGTCATCGTGGGAATCCTCATCTCTATCGTAAACTACCTAATCTGGTGGGGCCTTGAGAGCGCCGGGGTAAGTTTTGCCGGATCTGACAGATTAGCAAGAGGCTTGATTAACATTTTTATCTACGCAGTCTCCATCCTCATAGTGGATTCCTTCATCAAAAACTTTAAGGTGAATGGTATCCTCATGGCTGGCGTTTTTGCTGTGGTAGTATCTGCACTTAATATTGCACTCTCCGTTTTTGTGGGATCACTGCAGAGCCAGGGCTTCTTTGGGTAAGCAAAATCATCGGTTCAGAACCTTAGAGATGATTTTTTAACAAACATCCCTTATTTTATGTACCTACTTCATATTGGAATGTAGGTATGTAATATGCTACGAATTTTCGTTAGGACTATATGAACTACTTTACCCCAAGGTTCGTCTGTAGCCTTTTGGCCACTCTCTTGTTATCTTCTTTTCTGAATGCACAAAGCCCTCGTATTGATAGCCTGGAAAGCCTTTTGCCCCAGCATCCACAGGATACCCTGTTGGTAGACATTTATAATGACCTCTTCAATGCCTATCTCTACCAGGATAACCAAAAAGCGGCAAAGTATGCTCAAAAGGAGTTTGAGTTGGCCAAAAAGCTAGGACACAAAAGAGGCATCGCCAACGGACACGTAAACGTAGGTTTATCCCTCTTCCACCAGGGAGAAGATGCAGAAGCATTGGAACATATGCTGACAGCCCTTAAGCTACAAGAGAAAAGAGGAGCTACCAGCAATGTCTCCAACATCTACCTTAATATGGGGATCATAAACGGTTCCTCAGGGAATTATGAAAAAGCCATAGCGTACTTTGAGAAGAACATAGCGCTTAATAAGGAACTGGGTAAACCCTATTACAATGCACGTTCCAACATAGGGAGGTGTTATCTGGAGATGAAGGATTACGATAAGGCACTGGAATACTATGAGGAAGTGAACGAACTGGCTGAGAATGCCGGGAATGAAAGGTACCTAGTCTTCAACCTGATTACCCTTGGGACGGTTTATGGTACCTCTGGTCAGCATGCAAAGGCCATAGCTTATGGCAAGAAAGCTCTGGCATTAAATGAGAAATTTCAGTCAAAAACCAACTTCATGCACGCCTATCTTGTCACTGGAAGCGCTTATGTAAAGCTGGGAGAATATCCAAAAGCCATTAAGGAACTGGAACAGGCGGAGAAATATGCGAAAGAAATCAATGATAAGGGAAACCTCCTGATAGCCTACGACTACCTGGCAGAATCCTATGCTGGAAATAAAGACTACAAACTCGCCTTCGAAAAAGGGGAGGCATTTTCTGTTCTGAGTGATAGCCTGGACAGAGTAGGACAGGAAGAAAGAATAGCCAGCCTTCAGGCTAATCATGAGTTGGAAATGCTGAAGAAAGATCAGCAGATTAAAGAAACTGAGCTTAGGGAAACCAGGGTGTTGACAGGAATTAGCATCCTTGTATTATTGCTGATACTGGGATTGAGCTGGTTACTGAACCGTAATAAGCTGAAAGAACAGGCTCAAAAACTCACCATATCCAGACAGGAAGAAGAACTAAGCAAGCAGAAGCTCTTTGCCCTTCAAAAAGAACAGGAACTGAAAAGCATTGCCTCCCACCTCAAAGGACAAACAGAAGAAAGAAAGCGCATAGCCAAGGACCTGCACGACAGTCTGGGTTCCGACCTGGCCAGTTTAAAGCTTCATATGCAGTCCTTATCTGGTTCTGACAAGTCAGGACAGTTGTATGATCTTATTCAGGCAGTAGACAAAAGCTGCAGAGAAGTACGGGCCATTTCACACCAACTTCTCCCACCAGCCTTTGGGGAAGAAAATTTTGACAGTATTCTCCAACAAATGATCCGTGGCTTCCAGCTAAATCAGGAGTGTCAGATTAGCCTGGATATCAGTGATCCGTCAATTTTGAATGACATTCAGGCTGACAAACAAGTAGAAATATATAGAATCATCCAAGAAGCCATTCATAATGCCCTCAAACATGCCTCCCCTTCTCACATCAGCATTATGCTTAGTATGCTTGAGAAAGAGTTAAGTGTGCTGATCGAGGATAATGGAAAAGGGTTCTGTTCGGAAAGTATAAGTGATGGTATTGGACTGAGGAACATGAAAGACAGGACTCGACACTTATCTGGCAGATTATCCATAGATTCCCATCCAGAAAGGGGTACTGTGGTACATGTAGAAGTTCCCCTGTTAACTGCTACCTTAAGCCCAGTTTCATGATAGAGAACCTATTGACCATACTGATAGTAGATGACCATAAGGTTCTCGCCAATGGACTTGCGGCCTTACTTGAGAAGCAAGTCTCACTTGAAGTGAAAGGCATAGCACATAATGGTAAGGAAGCCCTGGAATTTCTCCAGAAAGAAAGTGTGGATCTCCTCATCACCGATATTAACATGCCGGATATGAACGGCATAGAACTGCTAACTGAAATCCGACAAAGTTTCCATGGGCAAAAAGTGATGGTACTCAGCATGCATCAGGAAGTCTCTGTGGTCAAATCCATTCTCAAACTGAATCCTGAAGCCTTTCTTTCCAAGCATGCTGATGAAGTAGTCCTGGTAGATGCTATCAAGACCGTTAGAAAAGGTGATGTCTATTATGGAGAGGAGATTAAATCAATCCTGATCGACAGCCTCAGGGGAGCAGATACTGCGCCTTCCGAAATGGTCCCTACCCTAAGTCAGCGAGAGGCAGAGGTACTGAGCCTCATCGCCCGCGAATTCTCTACCAGAGAAATAGCAGAAAAGCTCTTCCTAAGTCTGCACACCATAGAAACCTACCGAAAAAACCTCCTGAGGAAGCTCGACGCCAGAAACTCCGTAGGCCTGGTAGCTAAGGCTTATCAATTGGGATTGCTACAAAGTTGATTTTCTTCTTTCAATTATAAACTCCTCAATAGATTTTCCCTCTTGGGAGGGGCCTTGGGTGGGTTAAGGAACTAATAAGTAGCATAATACTACGTCTCAACTTGGCATAATAGATTGAATTTATGCAATGAGCAAAATCCTAAGCTTCGTTACCCACCTCTTAATCTCCTCCCAAGAGGAGAGCTTTCTAAACTTGATGCTACACCTGCATAAGCTAAGAATCTACTGCTTTACGCCCTACTTCATTCCATCCTCCCTATCCCTGAATTCAGGGATATTGGTTTTTCCCCTTTTCCGGTGTAGAACGGGCATGGATGAGCAATGTTTCTTTGTGGAGAACCATTAAAAAATCATCAACATGCGTAATCTTCTTTACTTCATTTTCACATTGCTCATATGCTGTATCAGTGAGTCCCCCCTCATGGCCCAGGGCTTCGATCAGGATAATACCTTAGTGGGGATCGGAATAGGTGTAGGAAGTAGATATACTGGAAGTACCATCCCGCCTATAGGGGCGAATTTCGAAAAAGGCGTGGCAGAGAAAATCAGTGTAGGGGCCTTTACCGGCTTCACCTCCACAGAACTGAGCGACTTCAAAAGTACCATTATTCTGGTAGGTGGACGCGGGGCCTATCATTATGGGAACCATCTGGACCTCCCTGATGAGTGGGATCTCTACGGTGGACTGGGCATATACTATGTGAATACCAGCATCAAATCTGAAGTCAGGAGTGGATTTGGAACAGAAACGGGAAGTTCCAGCAGTGGATCCATAGACCTGGGATTATTTACCGGAGCCAGATACTATTTCTCTGATCAGGCAGGTGTATTTGCAGAATTAGGGACCAGTCTGGCATGGATACAAATAGGCTTGGCATTAAGACTCTAATCTTCCACAACCTAATATGGTTTGTAGTGTGTCGGTCTCCTTTTGGGGATCGGCATGCTCATTTCCAGGGTTTGATACCATCATAGGGAGAATTACCTATTAGCCCTTTTTCTTTTGGAGGGTTTTATGCGAATGTAAATAAGCTTGTTGCGCCTGTTTCCCATTTCCCGTTGCTCTATCTCGAATTCTCCTATAGACTTCATGAGGGGAGTGAGCTTTTGAAAACCATAATTTCTAGCGTCAAAATTAGGCCTCTTCTTTTGTAATAAATTTCCCACATCCCCCAGGTAAGCCCAGCCATCATCATCTGATAAATCAGAAATAGTGGTTTTGATCAACTTTACATCTTTGGAGGTGATTTTGTCCAGGCCGTCTCCCTGGGGCTTGGGGGTTTCTTTTTTATCTGAAGTATCCTGAGTCTGGTTCTTGAGAATTTCTATGTAAACAAACTTATCGCAGGCAACGATAAAAGGATTAGGGGTTTTCCGTTCTCCAAGACCTATTACTAGCATTCCCGCTTCTCTTAGTCTTGTGGCCAAACGAGTGAAATCGCTATCACTGGAAACCAGACAAAAACCATTGACCTTACCTGAATACAGGATGTCCATGGCATCAATGATCATGGCAGAATCAGTAGCATTCTTTCCGGTGGTGTATCCATATTGCTGGATGGGTGTTATTGCATTTTCTAGCAATAGACTTTTCCACTTACCCAGATGAGGTTTGGTCCAATCCCCATAAATACGTTTGATGGTAGGATTACCGTATTTGGCTATTTCTTCCATCATTTCCTTCACATGGGCCGAAGGAATATTATCACCATCTATTAGTACTGCGAGATTCATTTCTGTACTTACATTATATCTCCCTCAAATCCAACAAGCAGATCTCATTAACACAAATGATTGACACATAACAGTCATGAACTAAGGGATCTCCACAAGTAAAAGGTAGCATAGCCTTCCCAGCCTGTCCATAATTTGGCGTATTCTTCTATTTCCTCATAGGTGGGCTTCCTGTCCATACCCAGCTGTTTCTTAATGGCATTGTGCAGGCCTACGTCTTGTATAGGGAAACCGTTGGTGTAGCCCAGGCACTTCATGAGGACGTATTCCGCTGTCCACTTCCCTACCCCTCTGATGGCGACCATATCCGCTACCGGGTCTTCGCTGGACAGTAGCTTCTCTTTGGTAAGGTTTCCGGAAGAAATCTCTTTAGCTACCCCTATGAGGTATTCTGCCTTACGCTGAGATACCTGCATGGGACGCATGACTTCCGGCTCCAGCTCTGCTATCACAGCCGGATCAGGAAAGGCGTAAAGCGTGTGCCCCTCATACTCACGGGAAGTTCCCCACTCCTGGGTGATGCGCTGCTTCAGTCTATAGGCGAAGGTAAGGTTGATTTGCTGTCCAAGGATGGCCCAACTAATAGCTTCAAACAAGTCCGGCATTCTGATCAGTCGCATGCCTGGATACTTAGGGACTATTGGGCCTACCAGAGGACAGGCCGCCATTTGATCATAGAAGGGCTGAAGGTCCCTTTCCATGTCCAGCCATTCGGATGTGTAGGCATGCAGGTAATTCTGCTCATGTTCAGCTAATTCGTCCGAAAGCTGAAGATGCACCGCCTCACCCTCTTCAAAGATTTCTCCAACTACAGTTTTTTCTCCCAAAGTAAACAGCTTGAGTAATCGGTCACCATCTACTTTCCAAACTGGTTCATCCGTATTTCTATTCAGAAACCTAAGGCATTCTCGAAAATGAAAAGGCTGAACCGGGCTAAGTACAGATTTCATAAGCATCTTCTTAGCCTGCAAACTACCTACTTAGGAGTAATTATCCATCTGAAAATATATCAGTATTTCCCGTTAACACTGTTATATTTTATTCGCCAATAACTATCCTTCGTAAATATCAAATTCGGCAGAAACGGCTTTCATTTTTTCCGCATCAGCGAAGTCCTCATCTGTCATCTCGGATAAGCGTTTCAGGTAAAGATCAAACTGGCCATTCTTAAATATGGTCAGCATTTTCCCTCCATCTTTACAACTGGCAGCGTGCCATACATTTGGGGGAACCGTAATGGTATCACCGGGTTTACCTACTACGGTTTGGTCATCAAAGATTAACTCTATTTCTCCTTCCAGTATGTAGAAGATTTCTGTCATGATTTTGTGGTGATGACGGCCCAGATAGAATCCAGGTTTCATGGTATCTTCCACCATGCTCAATTCTCCATGAGTATCATGAGAGGATAGCTTTACATAGCAGTGGTCCTGAGAATAATCAAAATCTTCTCCACCTCCTTTACGAATAACTTGAAATGTGTCCATGGTTCTGAATGGATTAATAATTTAATAGGATTTTATCGGATACTTCAGGCGAATGAGCAGACGAC
>JBCBKZ010000171.1:0-9208 GCA_038520955.1 Bacteroidota bacterium
CTTTCCTCGTTTTTAACGAGGAAAGGAAAAGGGTTTCAGCAGGTAGTCAATAATATCTAATTCATAACCTTCCAGTGCATACTCTTTATAAGCCGTAGTTACAATGATCTTGGGAGGGCTTGATAAGGTTTTCAGCCACTCAAAACCAGTCATCTTGGGCATATTCAGGTCCAGAAATACCAAATCCACCTTCTGCTTGGAGACTATTACAGAAGCTTCAAAAGCATTATAGGCATTCCCTATTTTTTCCAGATGAGGTAGTTCTGCACAATACCCTTCAATAATGCGATGCGCTATAGGTTCATCATCTATGATCAGATACTTCATGAGTGTCTATGGCTAAGTTGACAGTATAGGTATCTTCTGTCTTGGTAATTTCTAATTGGTGCTGGTTAGGATAGATGAGTGCCAGTCTTTTTTTGAGGTTTTCCATTCCTATCCCTCCTCCCTCTTTTCCGTTGGGTTCATAGTTATTGCTAATGGAAAAACGTATGCTTTTAGGCCTGGTACTGAGGCTAAGCGTAATAAAAGCCTTCTCCGCCAGGCTTTCTACTCCATGCTTAAAGGCATTCTCCAAAAGTACAATCAATAAAAGGGGTGCTATCCTATGAGTATGTTGGAGATCTTTCTGAAAGGATATCTCTACCTGTTTCTGATAGCGGATTTTATGAAGGTCTATGTAATCTTCTAAATAAGCTACTTCATCTTTTAAGGCTACATATTCTGCCTTCCCCTCATATATGGTGTAACGCATCATGTCAGACAGTTTCAATATCATGGCAGGTGCCTGATCAGATTTTTCTACTGCCAGCCCATAAAGATTATTTAAGGTGTTGAAGAAAAAATGAGGGTTTATTTGAGTTTTGAGCAGACTCAGCTCCGCCTTTACTTTATCTGCCTGAAGAATCTTCAAAGACCGCCACTGCTCATAGCCCCATAGGACCCCAAATACAGGAAGGGGTATCAGCATGAAATTTAGAAAAGTTCCATGATGGTCTTCCATGTAATTGGGCAGCATCCTGAATACCAGAAAGTAGGAAATAACAGCCCCATATACAGAGAGAATAGCCACTTTATACTTATTGAAAAATTGGGGCATAATGAGGTAGGCTACCCCCAACCAAAACAGAATCAGTAAAGGAAGACTGATAGGGTTATTGGGAATCTTGTAAAACTCCTCCACAGCACCAGCGACAACCAGTAAGCTGATTATGCCCAGAATCAAATAAAGAGGAAAGCGGGTAATCAGAACTGAGATCCCCCACCAGAGAAATACAATGACCAGAACATTTACCGTAATAAAAGCTGTTCGGGAGAAGTAGTCCGGATTGACTATAGAGAATCCCTCAATTTGACTAAACATAAGCGTTAGCCCAAGGGTAATGACCCCTCCTTTGATGAATGCTTTATAGTTTTTAAGAAAGAAGTCCATTGATGTCAATTTATGCTTCTCTTTCCCTACAAAAATAGTGTTCACCTCCTTATGACATAAAAAACTTGATAAACATGGTCATTTCCATGTCCAACCATGGCTTTTTTCCCTTCAAGTAAATTGATGCTCCTTCAGACAGTGTGTATGTGCCTTTAAAGGGAGTTGGTCACTATAAATAGATATGCCCAAAAAGGATATGGATGTTTGACTTAAGTGGTTGAGAGGAATCTACTGGAGTTTTTAGCAAATGCTTCCAAAGAGCCTTCAACCTATAAAAACTAAACATCCACTATCATGAAGATTTTCATTAAAGTGTTGAAATGGATCGGAATATCCATAGTGTCAATTTTAGGCATCATCATCATAGCAGGCTTATCATTCCGACTGTTCGGACCTAAGCCTAAGCCGCCAGGGCAGCTCGTAGATGTCGGAGGATTTAACCTACACATCCGCACTGCAGGAGAGAAAAGCACCAAACCTACCCTTGTTTTGGAAACGGGTCAAGGCATCCCTACTGAGCATTATCATTGGATAAGTGAAGGGCTTAAAGATAGTATGAGAGTAGTCCGTTACGACAGAGCTGGGATAGGCTATAGTGATTTAAGCGGAACACCAAGAGATCCGGAAACTATCGCCCGAGAGTTACATACGCTACTTGAAAAAACTGGAGAAAAGCCTCCCTACATTATGGCTGGCCATTCCTTTGGCGGACTGTACATACGCGTATTTGCTTCCCTTTATCCAGATGAGGTAGTGGGCATGGCCTTTCTCGACTCCAGTCATCCAGACCAAAGAAAGAGGCTAGAGATGCCAAGTCGTCCAGATTTGACCAAGATCTTGAGTGCAATAGCTGTTCTAGGAGACATGGGCGTTCTAGGTCTGTTTGACAGATATAACGGTTCTATGCTCCGCGTAGATGAACTACCTACAGAAGTCAATGAGAGATTTTACGATTACACTTTAAATGGCAAGTATATCCGAGGACTAAGGGATGAAGCCAGCTGGGATAAAGCCGGCTATGATCAGGCCAGAGAAGCTAATGAATTCGGATCACTACCCTTCAGAGTGTTTACTGCAGGCAAAAAATACAACGGTAAAGATGCTAACCCCAAGTGGGTAGAACTACAAAGAGAAATAGCCGAGATGTCTACTGATAATAAACACATAGTGGTTGATGGACACCATAATAGCATCTACACCACCAAGGAGAATGCGGATCTCATCTGTCAAGAGATTTTTCAGATGGCAGAAAAGACAGAAAGTATCCAATATCAGGCAGTCGCGACCCCAACCACTAACAATCAATAATCATGAAACTATTCTTAAAAATACTGAAATGGATCGGCCTTTCTATTAGCTCCGTCCTCGTAATCATCATTCTTTCAGGTATAGCCTTCCGTCTATTCAAGGCCAAGTCCTATGAGCCTAAAGGAGAGCTGGTGGATGTAGGAGGTTTCAAACTCCACATCAATAGTTATGGAGAGAAGCATCCCATTAAACCTACCCTGGTAATAGAAGGAGGGTCTGGAACGCCTGAAGAATACTACCACTGGTTGAGTGAAGGCCTCAAAGATAGCATGCGAGTAGTTCGCTATGACAGAGCCGGGATAGGCTACAGTGATGCATGCCGTACCCCAAGAGACCCAGAAACCATTTCTCACGAACTACATGAGTTACTGGAGAAATCAGGAGAAAATCCTCCCTATATCTTAGCGGGGCACTCCATAGGAGGATCTTTCATTCGGGTGTATACCCAACTTTACCCTGATGAGGTAGAAGCCCTGGTATTTATGGACTGTACCCATCCTGATAGAGTAGAAAAGCTGGATCTTCCTAAGCAGAATTCTCCCACGATGAAACTCATGGTCAACTCATATTATGCCCTAGGCGTATTGGCAGATATGGGCATATTGGGCCTGTATGAAAGCATCTGGGGTCGAATACTTCCCGGAGAAGGACTCCCTCAAGACGTAAATGACCGCATCACCGCTTTCACGCATGAAGGCATGCTGGCTAGGACCGCTGCCATGGAAATGGCACACTATCATACCAACCTAAAGCGAGCTGCTGAAACTACAGATTTTGGTTCCAGGCCTATTCGAGTATTCGTGGGCGGTCAACCTATGAGTGAAGCAGGGAAAGAGTTCTATCGTAAAAAAGGGATGGACCCTGATGAGGCAGGACAAATCAACTTGGACTTGCATAAGGATTTTGCGAATCTTTCCTCTGATGGAGAAGTTTTCATACTGAATGGAACTCATACCAGCATTTACACCAAGAAGGAAAATGCGGATGTGATCTGCCGGGAGATTTTAGAGTTATTAGACGCTAGCCCTGATTCTTCTTTAGTAGAAGTACCAATAGCTGGGAACTAACTGAAACAGCCACGAATACACCCATCAGCACGAATCGTCCCCTCATATTTTCGTCAATTGGTGTATTCGTGGATTTTATTTGGAAGATGTTCCGACCCGTGTTTCCTAACCCTGCATGGATGCATAAATGGCCTTAATCTTCTTTCTGGTTTTCTCTATTCTGTCCCAGTTAATCACACCCGTAGAGTTTCCATTATGCACTACACCTGCCTCCATACTCCAACCTACGAGCGTAAAGATGGTATAGACATTAATGATATTCCTGTAATAGGAATCCAGCCCCTGACATTTGATGATTTCATTCAGGTAGGTTTCTCCTAGTTCTGTTCCATACCAGACAGCCTGAATGCTCCCTATGGATTCTAGGTAATCTCCCTTGAGTAGGAAATCCAGGTCTACCAATCCATTGAACTTCCCCTCATGTATCATGACATTTTTAGAGTTAAGGTCATCATAATACATTCTGGGTTTTACCTGCTGGAAGTAGGGCGTATACGCTTCCAGTAATTCTTGGTGGATGTCAAGTATGTCTTTATCAAATATTCCAGAGACCTTATTTCTCTCCTCAATATCTTTTCTTTTATTCACCAGTATGCTTAGCAGATCTTTCTCATGAGATTCATTCAGCCCCGTAAACCCTCCAAAGCTTTCCACTGGAGGGAGAGACTTAAACTTATCCATGATGTCAGATACGTCTTGTGCGATTCCCTTGAGTTGGGTAGGAGATAAATTGTGAAACACTTCAAGGAGATCTTTGCCTTCTATTTTGGTGAGGATCTGATAACAGAAGGGGAAGGATTCTTTGGTGTAATCCTCAATGAGAATTTCCGGGGTCTTAATCTTTAGCTGTTTAAAGAGAGGGAGAAATTTATGTGTTCCATAAATCCATTCTTTCTCTTTATTCATTCTGAGAATCACACTTTCATCGGAGAATACCAGTTCGTAGACCTCATTGCACATCCCTATGGTTTTGCGAATGATTTCCTTAGGAACCTCTCCATAGTGCTTCTTCCCAATTTCCTGAATGTCCTTTTCTATCATATAGGTTGTTAGATTCTTAGCTATAGTGCTATACCTAAGAATGACCTAAGAGAAGGATTAGTTGAAACTCAATTTATCATCTCAGGCTTTAGGAATCTTACCGATAGATACTAATTCGCTGTTACCAGTGTTACGACGCCTTCCGCGGGATTTACTTTTTTCCTTAGCAAAAAAAGTAAACAAAAATGCATTGTCCCTCCAATGCAACGCTGCCATCCTCCCACAACCCGTGGAGGAACGGCCTGCCCGCTCATGAGATGATATATTAGGCTAAGATATTTTGGGAACAACATAAGCCCCCAAATTCCAATACAGTCGTTTCTACCTAACAGAGGAACCAACGAATGATTTGAATTCAATCTATGAATTAGTGGCTTATTAATACTTGTAAATAGAGGTTAGTTTGAAGAGCCTCTCATTCATCAATAGACAGCCTTAAAATTCAGGACCGGCTATGACTTCCAGCCAATTGTCAGGTTGAAAGTATTTACTGGCATAGGAGGCTATCTCATCTGGAGTGATTTTTTCAAGTACCTTAAACTTCTTATCCATCTCCTCAAAGCTTAGGTCATAGGCTATGCTATACTTGAGAATATCTGCTATCTGAAAAGGCGTTTCTCTTCTGTTAATGCTAGTCCCAAGGAGGTAATTTCTAATCAGGTCCAGCTCTTCGGAAGAAATACCTTTCTCGGCCAATAGATTTATTTCATGCTTGACAGTGTCTATGGCATCATTGATATATTCTTTACCTATATCACTCTGAATAAAGAAAGCTCCCTGGTATTTGTAGGACGACCATGAAGAATAGATCCCATAGGTATAGCCTTTCTCCTCTCTAATGGATTTCATCAGTCTTGAGCCGAAGTATCCTCCTAGTGCGGTATTGACTATCTGCATAGGGTGAAAGTCCTCATGGGCACGCTCAAATGCCAGGTGCCCTAATCTGATGGTAGCCTGTAATCCATCTACATGTATATGATGCCTTCCGTAGGTAGGATTCACTGCAGCGTCCTTAGCTTTGGACAAGGCCTGGTTTGGCGTCAAGCCTGATAAGCCCCCGAAGGTTTCTTCCAATAAGGCTTTCACCTCTCCCATATCTACCTTTCCTACCACCAGTAGAGAGAAATTGCTCTTACCCAGCTGGCTAGCATAAAAGGCTTTTAGCTTGTCCAGGCTAATCTCTAGCAGCTCCTTCTGATCCAGAAAACTCGCATAAGGATGACTTTCTCCAAATAGCAGTTTCCCAAAGGCTTTTCTGGCCTGAAAACGTGTTTTGGAAGATTCTACCTTCAAACGAGCCATTTCTCTGGCCATGAGCTTTTGGAACTCCCCCTCTGGGAAGGTGGGTTCCAGCATAACGGAAGCCATGAGTGGAAGTGCCTCTTCCAATTGGTCAGAAACCGTGGAGAGGTTCACGGAGATGAATTCATCATCTACTTCTGGATATAGCCATGCGCCTGTCTCGTCCAGCTTATGGGCCAGAGCAATACTGGAATAGGCCTTAGTTCCCTCCATCATCATCTTGGTGGTAAAGCCTGCTATGCCAGTAGCTTCCTGATAGGAGGAACCCGTTTGATAAATGGCTTTTATAGATACCAAGGGTAGATCTCCATAGGGGATGTAGTAGATGGGAATACCATTACTTAAGTAAGTCTTTTCATAGGTAGGCAATGAAAAGCTCTTTAATGGAGGACTGACAGGGGGTAGCGTTCTGTTTAGCATACGGGTGTAGTAATGATACTTTGAGGTTAATTGGCTCTGTTTTCGGGTAGATAGTAAAGGGTACTACAGTTATTTTTATGGAAGTATTTCTTAGCTGCTCCCTGGACCTGATCCAGGGTAATGGCCTCATAGATGGCTGGCGTTTGATTAATTAAATCTACCTCTCCCAAGCTATCATACATGGCCAGTGCCATCGCCTTATTCAGGAGATAAGCCTTCTGCATGATAAAGCTGGCAGACAGTTTTTTCTTCATTCTTTCCAGTTCCTCCTCGCTCACCTGGCTCACTTCTTCCAGCACCTCCTCCAAAGCTGATTCATATTCATCCATTCCATGTCCCTCTGCTATTTTCCCATCTATGGATATGATTCCGGGGTGATGAAGTCCCCAGGTAAATGAGGATGCTTGAGATGCTATCTGCTTTTCTCTTACCATGCGCTGATATAAAATCCCACTCTTTCCATTGGAAAGAAGGTCCGTCAATATATCTGCCACATAATAGTCAGGGTCTGACTGTGCAGGCATGTGGAACATCTTGTAAACCGCCGGAAAAGGTACTTTCCCTTCCGCCTGTAAATGTCTGGGCTGTGTCTGTGCAGGTTCTATGGGCAGCGCCTTCTTACCTAATTCTCTACGGGGAATCTCTCCAAACCATTTCTCCGCTAACTTATATACCTCCTCTGGTTTTACTGCTCCAGCCACTACCATGGTAGCGTTATTAGGGGCATAAAAGTGATAGAAAAAGTCCTTTACGTTGGTAAGGGTAGCATTTTCTATATGGCTTATGTCTTTTCCTATGGTAGGCCACTTATAGGGATGTTCTGTATAATGAACCGCTCTCAACTTCAAGTGTGCATCTCCATAGGGCTGATTCAAGTAACGCTGTTTGTACTCTTCTATGACTACACTTTTCTGAATATCCAGTTTCTCCTGAGAAAAGGCCAATTCCAGCATCCTATCGGATTCTAACCAGAAAGCTGTTTCCAGCTGATTGGCTGGAACGGTCAGGTAATAGTTCGTGATATCAGGAGTGGTAAAGGCATTATTTTGACCTCCTACGCGCTGAAGCGGGGTATCATAGGAGGGAATATTTTTGCTTCCCTCAAACATCAAATGCTCAAACAGATGGGCAAAACCAGTTAAGTCTGGATTTTCATCCTTAGAGCCTACTTTATAGAGAATATCTACCACCACTTTAGGGACAGAATGATCTTCATGTACTATGATCTTAAGTCCGTTAGAGAGGGTGTGGGTTTCAAATGCTATTTGAAGCATAGTTCAGCCTAAATAAGTGGTTAGTAAGTGGAAATATACATAAATGAAGGAGAATTCCTCTCAGTTTATTCCTGAAGCGTATTCCAAAGGAGGTCCTTCAGTTCCTGCAAGCCTTTTTGAGCCACAGAGGAGATAAAAACATGAGGAATATCCGGCAAGTCTGCTTTCATTTCTTCTTCCAGTTCCTCATCTATCATATCAGACTTAGTAAGGGCCAGGACCTTATTCTTATGGAGAAGTTCAGCATTATACTCTTTTAACTCGTTCAACAGGGTCTGGTATTCCTGTTGGATGTCATCTGAGTCCACTGGTATCATGAACAGCAATACGCTGTTTCTCTCAATATGTCTTAAAAAATGGATGCCTAATCCTTTCCCCTTATGAGCCCCTTCAATGATACCAGGGATGTCAGCTATCACAAACGACTGCTGGTCTCTGTGCCTAATGATGCCCAGATTAGGGACCAGGGTAGTAAAGGGATAATCTCCTATTTTAGGTTTAGCCTCAGAAATGACTGAAAGAAGAGTAGACTTACCTGCATTAGGAAAACCTACAAGACCTACATCTGCCAGTACTTTCAGCTCTATGACACCTGTAAGTTCTTGTCCGGGAATACCTGGCTGGGCATAGTCTGGCGCCTGTTGGGTGGGAGATTTAAAGTGCCAGTTACCTTTTCCTCCTTTTCCTCCCTTGAGAATGACCAACTCTTGCCCATCATCAGTCACTTCTCCTATATACTCTCCCGTCTCAAAGTTCTTAATAACAGTTCCCAGGGGGACTTCCAGAACTTCATCTTTCCCTCTTCTTCCATGCTTCCGGCTTCCTTCTCCTGGTCTACCTTTTTCTGCCTTAATGTACTTCCTGTATTTGAGGTCCAGCAAGGTCCAGAGTTGTCTATTCCCTTTCAGAATAATGCTTCCTCCATCTCCCCCATCTCCTCCATCAGGACCGCCTTTAGGGACGTACTTCTCCCTTCTCCATGAAACTACTCCATGGCCACCAGAACCACTCTGAAAAAAGATTTTTACGTAATCTACAAAGGGATGAGGAGGCATAGTCCTATTTGCTTACAAAAAGAAACCACATAGAATAGAAGACATTCTATGTGGATTAGATCTTATAATTAGGTTTCTAGTTACTGGCAGTTACCAGCGCACTAGAAACTCTTTCTGATATTTCTTCTATACTCCCGACTCCATCTACTTCACTCAGCTTATTCTGCTCAGCATAGTAAGAGGCAACCGGAAGGGTTTTATCGTTGTATTCGTTGATTCTCTTTCTGATGGTTTCTTCATTATCATCAGATCTTCCGCTCTCCTTCCCTCTTTTAATCAATCTGTCTGTTAATTCATCATCAGGCACTC
>JBCBKZ010000172.1:0-9185 GCA_038520955.1 Bacteroidota bacterium
AATACCTGATTCTGGATTGACAAGCAAAACAAAAGATATAACGAGCGAGGGGGGTGAAAAATTTTGTTATAAAAACGTAAGAAAAAGCAGATTTAAAAGTGTTAGTTTTTTTCTTTTTGTGTCCATTTTTACTTCAAACTACCGTTCAGTAAAATATTTTCTCCAAACGGAAAATCGAGCTTGATAATAAAGATTTTATCAGAGAATTTTAATGGGAGTTTTCCTTATTTCTTAGGTGTATTAGCCATTAAGTAATATTTCATACTGCTATTCTGGCCAATAGGTATTATCTTCTGACAATCCCTAAATATAGGCCTTCAGAATATGGACGCTCAGCAAGTAGAAAAGGTTGGTAACATGCCAAAGGAATTAGAGTCTGGTTCAAGGGAAACCAAGGCGATGGAGCTGATGATGGCTCATGCCTCTTCCTACCGCTTGCTGCTGAATAGTGCCTTAACATGCACTGCTGTGGGGCCGGAGATAAAAGAAGGTATCTTTCTTACAGAAAATATGCCCGCTATTGGGGATTCCCTTTCTGATTTATTTGGGAAAGACCTATCTCCTCAACTGATAGAGAATATTATCCAACCGCTAAGGGATGAAGGTCATGCGCATATTAATATGCTGGTTCGTTCCGGACAGGTTCTTAAAGGGGTAAGTGTATTCTCCGTGAAAGGGAAAATAATTAGCAGGGAAGATGAAGAACATATTTTGCTTGAAGTCTTCCCGCAGGATGAAGCCTATACCCAAATACAAACAGAGCTCACGCAAAAGAACTTCACTAATCTCCTGGACCACTTACAAGATGGAGTTATGTGGCTTTGCACGGAGACTTTCAATGTTAAGTACGCCAATCCTAGTGCGCTTTCCATATTAGGATATACCATAGAAGAAATTGTGGATACGCACATCTCTTCTCATTACCCTACAGAGGGGGCCGAAGAATTTGAAGCCTTCTTGCGGGATTATAATATGAAGCTGGAAGAGGGGCCAGCCGGGAACTTTTGGTTTAAGAATAGGGAGGGAAAGGAAATCCCCGTCAACTTAAGCCGAAATATCATTGAGGTATATGGAAATGAAGCCCAGCAGCTCATATTTAAAGATAATTCCGACAGAGCTGATGTTTCCCAAAAGCTGAAAGAAGGAGAAATAGAGCTCTTAAAAACTCAGCAGGATTTACTTGAGGCCCAGCGCCTGGGAAATATAGGGAGTGGGGTATTGGACATTGTGAATGGTAAGGTAAATTTTACAGATCACGCCAAACAGATCTGGGGATTAGCAGCAAAAGATGAAATCAAGCTAAAAGATCTTTTCAGGCAGATACATCCCTCAGATATAAAGACCGTCAAGAAAATTTATAAGCGGGTGATTTCTGCACGCTCAGAAGAGACCATGACCATTCGGATCAAAATGCCTAATGGAGAGGATAAGTATCTGAGTTGTAACCTTAAACCCCTTCTTACTGATAATTTCCAGGTTCACAGAATTTTTGGGACCAGTCAGGATATTACCGTACTTAAACAGGCAGAAACGGAGGTTCGAAAAGCCCTGGAAAAGGAAACTCAGTTGAATGAGTTGCGCTCTCACTTCGTGGCCATAGTGTCACACCAGTACAGAACGCCACTTACCATCATTAGGTCCAGCGCTGACCTGATCCCTATGATAGTAGGAGATATAGGTTGGGAGAAACTGGAAGACATTAACCGGTATGTGAAGAAGATCACCCATGAGGTGGAAAGGATGAATAGTCTCCTGGATGAGGTACTCTCTTACGAGAGCATAGAGAGGGGGGGGATTTCTTTCAGTCCAAGACCTACAGACTGTATTGGATGGATTAGGAGGCTGGTGTCCAAGTATCATGACTTCCTGGGAGATGGTAGAGGGATACAGCTCCAGATCATGAGCCCGGCTTGCAGTGTCATGATGGATGCCAAATTACTGGAACATGCCCTGGGGAATATCATGAGTAATGCCTTAAAATATTCTGTGGGTAATAAAGAACCTGAGTTAGAGGTATGGAATGAGGGCTATAATGTGTACTTCTCCATAAGGGATTATGGAATAGGCATCCCGGAGAAAGATATGCAGAACTTGTTTCACCCATTTTTTAGAGCCAGTAACACCAAAAATATGGATGGCACAGGCATGGGACTTGCCATCTCCAGACAGCTCATTGAGCTTCATTTAGGGTCTATCAGTATCTCCAACGCTGATGATAAAGGGACACAGGTACTGATCAGTATTCCTTCCGGATTCCCCTCTTAGTTTTTCTCTTCTTCGCTGCTTGGAAAATCACCTGGCTAGGCGTAAATATGCCCCATGGGAAAGCCATTTTGGGCCATTATAGCTGCCTCCATTATTGCAGGGACCAGTGGGATTTTTGTCAAGTATGTTCAACTTCCCCCTACGTCCTTTTCATTCTTCAGAGTGAGCATCCCGCTCCTTGCTGTAACAGTCATCATGCTGGCCCAGAAAATTCCTTTCTTCAGAGGGAATTATAAGTACATGTTGGGGATTTCTCTGATAAACTCTGCCAGGATGTTTTTCTTCTTTCTGACTTACCTGCTCACCTCTGTAGGCAATGCCGTAGTGGCGCTCTATACCTGGCCTATTTTTGCGACCATCTTTAGTGTATGGTTTTTAGGGGAATCCATTACCAAAAGGCAAATCATGTTAATTCTGCTCGCCTCATTAGGGGTAGTAGTGGTTTCCCTGAATAAGGAGTTTTCCTTTAGTACAAATGATTTACTGGGGATAGGGTCTGCCCTGGCTACTGCTGCCTTATATGCAGGTACGGTGGTGATGTTCAAAAAGGAAATGGACAACTACCAATGGCCAGAACTGATCTTCTACCAAAACATTGTGAGCTTTTTTGTCTTTCTTCCCTTTATCCTTTTCACGAAGCCTTTTCCAACTGTAGAACAAGCCGGTCTAGCATCTACCCAGGCTATTTTGATTGGATTAGGAGTGTTTGGTTTGTTCTTCTATGGTCTGAGACATTTGAAGGCCTCCCAGGCATCTTTTCTCTCTTACCTGGAAATAGTCAGTGCCATCATTCTTGCCTTCCTGGTTTTGGGAGAGCCAATTACCGAAAACCTTGTCATAGGTGGCGGAATGATCATAGCTTCTACCTTACTGATAAAGAAATAGTCCTATGGATGCACACATAATTCCTCCTCATATTCTGGAGAATGCAGAAGAGCTGGTAAAGGCCTGTAAAGCTCAAAAGCTTAAAGTAAGTCTAGCTGAAAGCTGCACGGGAGGGATGCTGTCTATGCTACTTACCGCAGTGCCGGGTTCATCTGCAGTTTTGGACAGGTCTCTCGTAACCTATAGCAATGAGGCTAAGCAGGAGTTACTAGGCGTAAAGAAAGAGACCATGATTCAGCATGGAGCAGTAAGTGAGCCAACTGTCAGAGAAATGATGGAAGGGCTTTTTTTACATACTACCTCTGATTTGGGCGCGGCCATTTCCGGGATCGCTGGCCCGGGAGGAGGGAGTCCTGATAAACCGGTAGGCTTGGTCTATATAGGTTGGGGGAGGAGAGAAGCTGAGAGGCAGGTAAAAGCATATCGCTTCTCTGGAGATAGACGAGAAGTGAGAGTTGCAGCCTGTGAGCAAGCTATGAGTAATCTACTCGCACTAATTTAGGAGTCCCCTAACTTGTAACTAAAGCTTTCTCTTGCTCCACAAATGAAATTCCATATGCTTCCAATCCCTTCAATAAGGGAAGGTAGATACCTGGTTTTATGGGGATATGAACCCCCTTTTCCGGGATGGCACCAGTCAGCATGGACTCAGCAGCTATCCCCAGAGGTAAGCCTACGGTCATGGACATACCCGTTTGAATATCATCCTTACCAGTGCAGACCATGTGAGACTGGATTTCCTTCAGCTGACCTTCCTCCACATACTTGAACTTGTGTAGCATCACAATCATATCCTTATCAGCCGGAGTTAGACGCCATTTTTTCTTGAGAATATGTTCCAGAATCTGGGCGGGCGTTCCTCTTTCCAGGCCTACCAGCTCCTTATTAAAAATGCCCAACCATTTCAGCCGGTACATCTCTTCCCCTTCTATGTCCAACCCCATATAATGAGCCAATTTCAGCTCCACAGAATCATTAGGATTGTAAAGAAGGAAGGAGTTGATAAAATCACGATGAGTCATTTTCCCTACTATCTCCATTTCGTAGGTGTCATCTGTAGCTCCTAACTGTACGAAGGTGTTCCAAGCTTTGCAAAAGCCAGGTCTCCTAAGCGTTCCTCTGTACAAGGTTCTGATTCCCCTAAGTCCGTAAATGTCTATGTACTTGAGAGAGTCCCGGTTACCATAGCCCTCAAAATATCCATGTCCGGGTATATGGAGAATTTCAAATCTTCTGAATAGTCTGTGGTAGGGTATATACTTGTAGGTACCTTCCTGTTTGAACTTAACCCCACCCTGTCCCGCTAATACCACATTTCTAGGATTCCAGGTAAACTTGTATTGCCAGGGATTATCTTCTTCAGGGTCTGGAGCTAACAGCCCGCCTGTAAATGTTTCAAAGTCTAATAGCTCAGCTCCTTTATCTTTCAGCCTGTTCAGGACGAGCATGGCAGACATATGGTCTATGCCTGGATCCAGTCCGCATTCCATTAAAAATAGGCTTCCATTCTTTTTCGCCTGCTCATCTAATGCTTTGATCTCAGGAGCTACATAGGAGGCCGTGAGAAAATCCTTCTTGTGTGTGATACAGCAAGTAGCGGCTAATGGATGAAATCTGGCGGGGAGCATAGAGATGACCAGATCAGCCTGAGAGATCTCCTTATTGCGCTGGTCTTCGTCGTGGATATTAAACTGTATGGCGGAGGTTCTGGAAGAATCACCTAACTGAGCGGAAGCTAACTCCAGAGATAGGTCACAAATAGTAATGTGCCAGTCATGAACCAGAGCTTTCTCTTTCAGATAGTCGATCAAGGTATGAGTGGAGCGGCCTGCTCCCAGAACCAGAATTTTTTTCATTGCCAATAGCTTTGAGACGAATATATGTAGGCTTGATGAATTTACACTTACCTACTTTTCATTTGTATTACCCAGAAAAAAAATCGAAAGCTGATGACTCAACTTCCGATTTGCATGGATAGCTAGTCCATTTTATTCTCCCAATGTATCATACACCTGCACTTTCTCCCATACGTGAGCTGATTTGTCAATAAACTCCAGATGAGTAGGGTGTGTCTGATAGGTGTCCTGGTCTGCAGCATTAGCAAAGTGCAGGATAAGGGCCATGTCATAAGAGTTATCCACCACCTCTCTGGGTGTTTGAGCAGCAGGTCCTATCCATCCTCTCTTTACCACATCTATCCCCCGAAGGTTTTCAAGTCCCTGCTTATAGGTGGCCAGGTCTTCCTCAGAAACGCCCTCTTTCAGCCAGAAAAAGACTGTATGGACAAATTCTGCCTGCGGGCTTTGTGCTTCCGCTAGTTGAGCTTTTACTTCCGTCAGCTCCGCACGTAACATTTCAACTTCTTTATTCATTGGGCTTGTACAACTTGTGATTAGTAAACAGCATAAGCTGATACTAAAAAGGGAAATATAAGATTTCATAATTAGGTCTTTTGAGTAGAGAACTTGATGATTCTCTCGAAAGTAAGAGAACACTACAGTTCAATAATACTAAGTAATCAGGTTCATATCATCATCCCACTCGGCTGTTGTACCTCTTGTACTTTGGTCTACGCACTTAGCAACCCACTCAGGATCATAGTCTACATCGTGTTCTGCCAGTATGTCTTCCGGTACGCCATCCCATACATTGGGCATATTACCTTTGTAGCCCAGGTCTTCTATACCCATCTTACTGGTGTAGTAACCGGTAAGGGTCAGGTTCCGCATGAGATCAAAAAACTTGATCCCATGTGACATGAGCGGCTTTTTACCCTCCGGGTCGGGATATGCGATATCTTCTACTATGGCTATCTGCTCTTCATCAGTGCAGTCAACGAATACCTTGTTAAATCGACTATTAGATTCCTGGTCCAGCCACATAAGTCCGCCTCTCATGGGAAGCTGATGTCTGGGCAGATCCTTCACGATGAACTCAATGAATTCTGGAACTTCTGCCTCACTGGCAGAGCCCGCGGTATCTGTAGCAGGAAGAATGATGTCGCATAAAACGGCTATGGTAGCCAGCTCGTGTGTATTCAGGTATACTTCCTGTAAGAGTTTTTCGTCCCTTTCTATTTCTGCGGGTGTTCTCCCATAGACTGGTAAAGAGGGAACAGCTTCTTCTATGGGAGCAGTCTCAGGTTGACAGCCTGTTCCTATTAGGGTAGTCCCTGCAAGTCCCCCTATCAATAAACTTTTTAGTGATTCTCTTCTATCCATGATCTAGAGGTTTTGCTTATTAATTTGATCAATGATGTATTCAGATGTTCGCATGGAGAGGGCCATAATGGTCCAGGTACAGTTTTTATCAGCCTGCGAGGTGAAGGGACCTCCATCCGCCACAAATACATTATCAGCATCGTGCAGTTGACAAAAAGCATTAGTAACAGATTTTTTAGGATCATTTCCCATACGGGTAGTCCCTACTTCATGTATAATCTGTCCTGGGTCCAGTAGGCCATAGCCGTTATTGGTTTCTCTGGTAGGTTTATCCCCTAAAGGTGTACCGCCCATAGCATAAATGAGTTCCTCAAAGGTATCCTGCATGTGTTTGGCCTGCAGGACTTCATTCTCACTGAAGGTATAGTCAAACTGTAGGACCGGTATCCCCCACTGATCTACTACATCAGGGTCTATGTAACACCTGTTATCGTGGCGGGCAATACATTCTCCTCTACCTGCCATCCCTACTACTGCTCCATAGAAGCGCTTCACATCATCCCTTAACTTGTTACCATATCCTCCTACATTGGCATCTTCTCCTATGAGTTTATTCATCTCTGTAGCCCCAAACCCAAATCCATAAGCAGGCATACCCATGCCACCCCATACTTCTATGTGGTACCCTCGTGGGAAATCCAGTTTTTTGTTGTCTTCCCACCAGGGAGAATACACATGCATACCCCCCACGCCGTCTTCATTGTAGGTTTTTCTGTCCATCAAAGCAGGGACAAAACCTGCTCTTCCTGCTCCTGTGGAATCATGTAGATATCTGCCCACTACATCACTGCTGTTACCTAATCCGTTAGGATGCTGGCTGCTCTTGGAGTTGAGGAGGATTCTGGCGGAACTACAGGCAGAAGCCGCGAGTACCACCACTTTTCCCTTTAGCTGATATTCTCTTCTATCTTCCTTATTGATGTATGAAACCCCAGTAGCTCTTCCCTCTTTATTGGTGGTTACTGACTTCACCATAGCATTATTGAAAAGGGCAACCTTTCCCCCCTTCATAGCCGGGAAGATGAGGCAGGACCCAGAAGAAAAGTCTGCATAAGCGGCACAGGACCTTCCACACTGACTACAGTAAAAGCATACCCCTCTGTCATTATTCAATTTCTTGGTTAGAATTGACAAACGGGAAGGCATGACGTCTACACCTAATTTGCGAGCTGCCTTTATGTAGTACAGTTCATGTAGCCTGGGTTTGGGAGGAGGTAGGAAATAACCATCCGGATCATTTCTTCTTCCTTCTTTAGAGCCGAATACTCCCACCATTTTGTCCAATCTGTCATAATAGGGCGCAATGTCATCATAGCCTATGGGCCAATTTTCACCCAGACCGTCTATGTTTCTCCTTTTGAAGTCATCAGGCCCAAACCTTAGGGAAATTCTTCCCCAGTGATTGGTTCGCCCTCCCAGCATGCGGGCTCTCCACCACATGAAGTTAGTCCCCTCCTTGGAGGTATAGGGCTCGCCTTCCACCTCCCAGTCTCCCCAGGACTGATCGAAGTCCCCAAAGGCTCGTGTGGAACTGGCTCCTCTACGTGGAGATTCATAGGGCCACTTGAGTTGGGTCATGGTGTTGGGGTCATTAGGGTCGAAATAGGGACCTGCTTCCACCAATGCCACATTTAGCCCTGAATTAGCCAGTATGTTGGTAGCCATACCCCCACCAGCTCCCGAGCCTACAATGATCACATCATAGGCTTCCTTATTTTCAATTATTTGCATCTAGTAGTAGAATTACGTTAAAAGTGAGCTTGATCTTAGCTAATAAAATAGGAAAAATACCTGATCTAAATACCGTCTATCAACCGCTAGCAGGCTTTTAGACCAATAGCATTTTCTTCTCTCCTTGTGTGTTGATAGAGACAGCTTTTAGACGTTACTTCTATTTCGTTGAAGAAAATAATGTTGATTTCTCTTGAATTATGATGAAGCCAGTCCATTTTATTGCCATTTGTTTAATTCCTGCTTACCTAGGATGCACATCTCCGCTGGAGGAATCTGTGGAAAAAAAATCTCCAGAAATTTCTTTTATGACCTCTGATAGCATAGAGATATTTGGAGATTTCTATCCAGGGGAAGAGAATGCTGCCTGCATCTTACTATTTCATCAGGGGGGGTCTAACGTACGAGGAGAGTATGCTGAAATAGTTCCTGCTCTTCAGTCAAAAGGGTATCAAATTCTAGCTATTGACCAGAGAACAGGTGGACAAAGGTACGGTAGCTATAATCGCACAGTGGCGCAGTTTCCCTTGAAGCGGTACTCTTACTGTGATGCGAGTGCCGACATGGAAGCGGCAGTTGAGTTTGCTAAAAAGAAAGTCCCCGAGAGTAAGGTAATTCTCTGGGGGAGTAGCTATAGTGCTGCTTTGGCTATTCTGTATGCTGAGAAATACCCGGAGAATGTGGATGCTGTTATGGCATTTTCTCCTGCTTCTGGTGATCCTATGGAAGGCTGTAGACCGGAATCATCCTTTGGAAATTTAAAGGTTCCCCTAATCCTGTTGCGTCCCCAGTCGGAAATGGAAAGCGATATCGTTCAGGGTCAGTTTAGTCTGGCAGCTGAGGCTGGACATGAAACCTTTACAGCGACTAATGGGGTTCACGGCTCCTCCATGCTTGTAGAAAGTAGAATCAAAAGTGATCCTTCTCCTTCCTGGGAGGTGGTGCATGATTTTCTTGAAAGGATTGTAGCTGAAGATTAGTCAATAATGGCTGAACGGATAATGGTCAAATAGTTTGGCGCTATGACTCCCTTACTGAAGAAATCTCTTTCTTTCAGTAGTTTATGCATAGCAGGAAGCTTGT
>JBCBKZ010000173.1:0-9164 GCA_038520955.1 Bacteroidota bacterium
TTTTTGAACTGCTCACGGGCTCTTTTCACCAGGGTTGGGATCTTCCACCAGGAAAGTCCCGTCATCTTTTTAATCTCAGGGATTTTTTTCTCTTTCAGAATGCCAAATTCTTCTGAGCTGACTTTTCTATACCCAAACTCATCACTC
Source organism: Bacteroidota bacterium (assembly GCA_038520955.1). Taxonomy (GTDB): domain Bacteria; phylum Bacteroidota; class Bacteroidia; order J057; family J057; genus JBCBKZ01. Next base: position 148 of record JBCBKZ010000173.1, read on the forward strand.
AATTCGTTGATGATCCTTATGGCAATAACAGGGGTATTGGCTATAGTGCCATCAAAGTCAAAGACCAGAAGTTTTTTGTGTTCATTCATCATCTAACTTCAAAACGTAGAATGAAGGGGAAAAGTAAATATAATCATTGAGGATTACCTCTGTGTAAACTTCTACTCACTTTATTAGCTTATGTTCGGTTTCTACCTTACTTGAAGAAAAAGGTTTATTTAATGACAAAAATGTCTACTCAAAAGCTGCTGGAATGTATCCCCAATTTTAGTGAGGGCAAGGACCCCACCATTATCCAAGCCATAGCGGACGCCCTATCATCTGTCAAAGGAGCTTACCTACTACATCAGGACATAGGAGAATCAGCCAACCGTACTGTGATGACAGTAGTGGGAACGCCTGAAGCTGTGGTGGAGGCAGCATTCAGAGGGATTCAGTCTGCCGCCAAGTTGATCAATATGGAGACTCACACAGGGGTTCATCCACGTATGGGAGCTACAGACGTATGTCCTCTGGTTCCCCTGGCCGGAATGAGTATGAAGGAAGCTGATAAGCTGGCTAAGCAATTAGCAAAGCGCGTAGGAGAAGAACTGGGGATTCCGGTCTACCTGTATGAAGCGTCTGCCTCTTCACCCACCCGAAATTCTTTAGCTTCAATCAGAAAAGGAGAATATGAAGGAATAGCTGAGCGCGTACTTACAAAAGAGTGGAAACCTGATTTTGGACCACAAATCTTTCACAAGCAAGCTGGCCAAACGGCTATAGGAGCCAGAGAACTCATGCTGGCTTATAATGTCAACCTGAACACCAGAGATGCTAACATAGCCCATGAAGTAGCCAAAGACGTCAGAGAAAGCGGGAGAAAAGTGACGGATACTGAAACAGGCAAAGTCAGCAGAATACCTGGAAGTTGTAAGGGCGTAAAAGCCATAGGGTGGTTTATGGAAGAGTATGAATTGGCACAGGTATCTACTAACGTTACCAGATTACAACAAACCGATCTCTTAGAAGCCTTTCTGGCCATTTCTAAAGCAGCAGACAAAAGGGGACTACAGGTAAACGGATCAGAATTGATAGGTCTGGTTCCCTTAGCTTCTATGCTGGAAGCAGGAAGATATTTTCTAAAAGAGACTCAAACAGAGAATGAGACAGAACTGATTCATGCTGCCGTGAAAGGTCTGGGGATGGACTCATTAGCCCCTTTTGATCCGGAAGAAAGGATCATAGAACTCAAGCTGAAACAAATGATGAGTTAGTCATCTTTTCGGGTCAGTCTGGGGATCAATAACCAACGTAGGTAGGTATTTCTGGGGTCAAACTGTGCCCAGGAATTTACATAGGACTCTACACAAGCCATGGCACTGGTGGGCATGCTAAAGGCAGACCCCATCTGGAGCAGATGTCTCACAGCATTTTCCATGGTAGGATTATGCCCAAAGATCATCAGTGTATTTACCTCGTCAGGAATTTCCTGTACGAAGGAAAGCATTTGACCAGCCCCTTCATAATAGATAGACTCTACCACTTTTATGTCCGCTTCAGAATAGCCGACCTGGGCAGAAATGATACGAGCAGTGCTATAGGCTCTGGTAGCAGGAGAAGTAACGATCAAGTCAGGGTAAAACTCTTGGTTGGCCAGAATTTCTCCCAGGTAGTGAGCATCCCTGATTCCTCTTTTTTTCAGAGGTCTCCGAATGTCCTGGACACCTTCAGGCCAATCTGATTTTGCATGCCTACACAGCACTAATGTCTTCATGTATTCTTAGAATATCTAAACCCGTTTCAAGGTAAGCATAGCTTAGCATTTTATCCACTATTCTCCCAAGGGTTGGGCTCTGTTCTTCAGGGAACTTACCAAAGTTTCCTCTAGCTTACTTGTTACCTTTCTCAAATCTAGGATGCTTTTTCCCTAAATTTGCGCTTCTTCAGCCTTCAACATTACATATGCATCTATCCGGAAACCCAGACATATGCTCATATCTGCGCCAGATAAATGGACTGCTTAGTTGAAAATGCTTAATTGATGCTCCCTTGTAGTTTTACTGTTTCACCCACTTTATTGTTTGAGTAAGGCGGGTTTCATCGGTCAATAACTCCGTTTCCAGTACATAAATGCCCGGGCTCAGGTTTTCTACAGGCAGGGTAGTTTGAAAGGCTCCACGTCCAAAAGAAACTTTATCAGATAAAATCTCTCTCCCATCAATACCATATAGCTTCCATCCCAGTTCTGCTCCTTCCTCAGTGGCTACTCTTAGGTTAGGCTCTCCAATGGATGGATTAGGGAAAAGTGTAACCTGATTAATATTAGTAAGTTCTTCTTCTATAGGATCAGGCTCTACTTGATTGATCGTTAAATCAGAGGTAGCCCAGATTCCTCTTCCGTGTGTAGCTACAAAAACAGTATTGTCTCTCAACAGCCTAAAGTCCTGAGTCTCCTCATTGGTGATCTCTGCTCTATATCTTCTCACATGGATGTCATATACAGGCACATTTCCTCTGGACGGTCCAAACTCCGCTGTCCACTCGGCAAATCCGAATACGATGTTTCTTCCTGAATAAAGCCCACTTTCCAATCCTGCCAGAAGAACTTGTTCATTTGAAGCCGGATCTTCCGCAAAAGCCAGTGCGTAAATAGGTTCTTTAGGTAAGGCACCTGGTATGGGGGTAAAGAAGGGGGAAGTAGTTACCGTTTCTGTAAACCAGATGAAGGAAGGGAAACCATTTACATCCCCACCGTATGCTCCATAAGCTACTGCAAGCCTGGCTGGATTAGCAGGATCCACTGCCAATGCAGAGATAGATCTGCCATTAGGCAAGTTACTTCCAGGGCCATTTATCTGGGTTACATTTGTATTAACATCGAAGTTTTCGAGATCGTGAGCTTCCGTAATTCTAAACAGATTTCCTTTACTGGTGCCCACATATACGGTATGGGTATCATCTCCTGATACAGTGATGGCAGTCAGGAACTCCTCTCCATCTGCCAGAATATTCGTTAGGCGATTCCAGTTAGGCTGCAATCCATCCGGGCTACCGATAGCATTCTGGACCAGCCATACAAATCTCTTGCTACAGAAGAACACAAAATGGTCAGAAACTGACTGGATCACATCCTTTCCGGCATCCAGTACTGCATCTGGAATACTTTCATCAATGATGAAAGGTGTCCTTATCACCCCACCGTTATCTAATAATCCACTCCCCTCTATGGTAGGGCTACTCCTATCTATGAGGGTATCCCCAGCCGCATCTGTAAAGCCACGAATCCCAGGAATAACGGGAAATCCATAGAAGGCCTCAAAGGTTTCTCCAAAGGAGAATGACCTAATCAAGCCCTGATCATTTCCCTGGCTGATTATGGCGCCAGGATATACATATGAACCTCTTACAAGTCCCTGATCAGAAGGGAATACTTCATTAAAGCCTTGCTGACTTGGCAGGTTAGAATTAAATAACTGATTATAAATGATGCCTTGAGAGGCTGTACTTCCTAATACTGCATCCTGCTGGTCTATGACTACGCCAGCCGCACTATATGTTAGACCTGCCTCATATCCTTTGCTCTTCAGACTGAAGGATTCTCCTCCATCCGTAGAGCGGGCTATAGGGCCTTCAGTAGCTATGAACAGCGTCTGCGGGTCAGAGGGATCAAATACCACCTGATAAATATTAGTGGGAAGGTAGCTATCAAAAGCAGGGACAAAATGCTGAGCCGTTTGAATCCAGCCATTCTCCAGTGTAAAGGTATACCAGGCATTTCCGGCTACTATGAGTTCATCTGCATTATCCGGGAATACAGCTAAGGTAAAGGCATCTCTTCCTGAACTTCCCAGGGGGGTAAAACCAGGATTCCCACTCTGGGCATATCTTCTCCAACTATTTCCGTTATCATCAGATCTCCAGATTCCACTTAGCTCTCCATTATTTCTATTTCCGGCTATGTAAACAGTATTAGGATCAGAAGGAGAAACCGCAATGGCCGTTCTCTGGAAGGAAAATCTTCCCTGATCGAATAAGGACGGATCCGTTATAGATCTGAATGTACCCCCATTATCACTGGATACATAAACTGAGTCAGCTGTACCGGCAAAGACTTTCCCATCAGCTCCCACAGCAATATCAAAAAAAGTTTCTTCAAGGAATTCTGCTCTCACGCCAGTGGCCGGAAGCACCCATGCCAGATTAGGATCATCTGAATAGTACAATCCACTTCTGGTAGCTATAAAGGCTCTCCCATTAGAAATGGTAATCTTTTGAATACTGGCAAAGGCGCCCTGAAAATTCAAGGTACCTGCCCCAAAAGGTGCTTGGGTAGTTGCATTTGTATTTGACCAGCTGCCTCCATTATCCGTGGACACGTAAACACCCGCTCCAGGCAGTCCTGTAGACCCGATAAAACCTTCGGGGGCTGCGCTAAAATCGTAGCTACTTCCAAATATGGCCGCATATGGAGAAATAGAGAAAGAAACTGCTCCTGTTCCTACCAGGATTCTATCTCCATCCACAGCTATGGAAGTAATATTAGGGTTTCCTGTATATCCTTCTACTCTTTGCCACGAGAGACCTTTGTCTTGAGAAGCCCAAAGTCCTCCGCCTTCAGATCCGGCTAACAATTGACCATTGGCAGTAAAGGCAAGCGTTCTTGTCTTGCTGCCCAGGTTATCTGGACCCAGGCTACGCCAATTGTATTGGGCCGAGGCAGTGGTAAAGGCCCAAACAGTGACTACGATACAGATGAGATTCGAAAGGATCAGTCTCTTCATAGGGTATATATTTCCTCTGAACTCTCTGCCAGCCAGACGTCTGCCAGATTTCTCCTAAAGGTGGCGCTCAGAATGATAACTAGATCTTACCAGTGGGCCACTTTCTACAAAGTCTATTCCCAGTGATAAGCCATATTCTTTATAATGTTCAAATAAATCCGGATGTACGAATTCATGAACCGGGAGATGCATCTTGGTGGGTTGTAGGTATTGACCAATGGTTACTACATCACACTCATGTGCTTTTAAGTCCCGTAAAATCTCGTACACTTCTTCTACTGTTTCCCCAAGGCCTACCATAAAGCCTGATTTGGTTCTTATTCCTTCTGCCTTGGTTCTTTTTATTTGTTCCAGGCTTCGGTAATATTTGGCTTGTGGTCGTACCCGTCTGTATAACCTTTTTACGGTCTCCATATTGTGTGAGATCACCTCAGGTTTCTCACGGGTAATCATTTTTAGGGATTCCCAGTTCCCCTTTACATCAGGAATCAGGGTCTCTATGGTTACCTCTGGAGAGAGTCTGTAGGTTTCTCTCACAGTAGCAGCCCATATATCCATTCCTCTGTTAGCCAGTTCATCCCTGTTTACTGAAGTCAGAACGGCATGCTTGACCCGCATGGTTTTGATGGCCTCTGCTACTCTGTAAGGCTCGTCCACATCCAGTTCCTTAGGTCTCCCTGTGGCTACCGCACAAAAGGAACATGACCTTGTACAGGTATTCCCTAAAATCATAAAGGTAGCTGTTCCGGCACCCCAGCATTCTCCCATATTAGGGCAGCGGGCGCTTTCACAAACTGTGTGGAGCTTATTATTATCTATGATAGACCTGACTTCCGTATATGCGTCCCCATAAGGGAGTTTCACCCTTAGCCATTTGGGTCTGGGACCGTCTCCGGGCAGGTTCTTACTGGTTAGCGTTTCCTGATCTATTACTATTGACATATTTCCTCCTATACTTCCGGTAAAATTACCTGAGAATGTTCATATAAGCTAATACGTATAGAACCAATCCCAGTTAAATTAGGTTCCCGGATAGTGAGAAATTACCATCTATTCCCAATGATGATCCCTATAGTAGCTGAAATGAAGGTACTCTGATTCTCAAATCTTTCTTGTGAGGCTACAATTTCAATCGGATCTCCGTAGATATCTGCATTGATTCCTACCTCAAATCCACTTACATACTTATAGGCTCTGGCAAAGTCCAGTAAGGCGTATGCTCTTATATGAGCCCCAACAGTAGTATTAAAATCAAATTCTCCATTAAATAGCCCTGCACGGCCTATGATGTCATTATATGCATGGATAGCTGGATCATAAGCTGCTTTTTCTCTCACGCCGTAAAAAGAATTTCCCGGTACAGGGTTAAATACCTCTACGTAGTAAGGAGTGGTAAGACCTATTGAAGGACCTACATCTATACCCACACTTACATCCATGATATTCCCCTTTCTGGCGGGAAAGGCATTATGCTGAATCCCTACAGTAGGAGCTAACACAAAGAAGTAGTTAAGCTTACCATAGACATATTTCTTGCCCTGATCCCCGTAGGCAGAATCTATAATATTCTCTCTGTTACTGCGAATGGAGTTACCCCTTATAGCCAGGGTCCACTGGAGATTAGGCTTCCCAAAGAGATAATTCAGGCTCATCCCTACCCCACTGGTGGTCATCTGTGCATTAAAAATAAAGCCTCCCGGAGCTCTCTTATCTTCCATCTCTTTCTCCTGGGCATAGCTTACTAGCGTCAATCCCAATAAACACAGCGTCAACAGTTTTTTCATCGGATCAGCAATTAGTTTGTGTAGATATTCTCTCTCTTATACAACCCAGTGTAGATGCACACTACCATAATTTACACAGGTGATTGATTTCTCACAATACCAAATTCAGACTCCTCCTACAGTAGCTCCTCACCTCTATTCAGAAGCATTTTGGGAAGACTAGTAGGTGCTTACCAGATGAATGTCAAAAACCAGGGTAGCATTAGGAGGAATACTTCCTTGTCCTCTCGCTCCATATCCCATATCCGGCGGGATAACTACCTGTATTTTTGAACCGGTTTCCACTGCTGTAAGGGCTACTTGCCAGCCGGGAATTAACTGATTCAAGTTAAAGTCCATCAGGCCAGGCTTATCAAATGAACCATCAAACACCGTCCCATCTGTTAACCTCCCTTCATAATTGATAACCACATTACTGCCGGTCTTAGGAATTACCCCACTCCCTCTTTCAATCACGTACATTTTTATCCCAGCTCCCAGATCTTCAAAGGCTGAAGAGTCAGCTATTACATAAGGAACTGGTAAATCAGTAGTAGTGTTTGTAGCACTACTAGTTGCAGGTGTTGAGGGCGCCTCAGCGGATTGCTCAGGTGCTTGGTCCTGGGTTCCTGGTTCAGTACATGCGAATAGAGCGGTAGCTAGCAAGCAAAATATAATTCTGTATTTCATAGTAGAACTATTGGTCTATGACCTATTTGATTAACATTTCTTTATTCTCTTCTAGTAGGGCGATTAGCTTTTCCTCTGCTTCCTCCAGATTACCGATAAGTCTGGCACCTGCAGCATAAAAGTGACCTCCACCTCCAAATTGCTTGGCCAGTTCACTAGCGGAAACTTCTTCTCTACTTCTGAAACTGAACTTTACGATATCATCCTGAGAGGTAAGTAGTATTCCTAAATTGACGTTTTTTATGCCCAGGGCATAATTCACAAGTCCTTCTGTCTCTCCTGGCTTAATGTAAAATTCCTTAAAGACTGATTTGTCCACCTTGATATAAGCAGTTTTAAGTTCTGGGAGAATAAACAGACAGTTAGACAGACAGTATCCAAAAAACCTTAACCTGTTCTCCGTAGAATTTCCATGTATTCTATCGTGGATCTTGTTGCTATTAGCTCCCTTTTCCAGTAGCACCGCAATCATTCTATGTACTGCTGGTGTAGTGGAGGTGAAGCGGAAAGAGCCTGTATCTGTCATGACGCCCATATATATAGCTTCAGCCGCGTCTGTACTAATCTTATCTGTTTCTCCTAAAGCAGTAATCATTCTAAAGACCATTTCTGCTGTAGAAGAAGCTGTGTGATCCCAGAAATCCAGATCACTGAACCCTTCTGGTTCCAGGTGATGGTCCACCATGATCTTTTTTCCCTCAGCATACCTTACAGTGTCCTCAAACTCATTAATTCTGCTGAGTGCGTTAAAGTCCAGACAGAAAATCAGGTCTGCACTCTCAAAGTTCCAGTTGGCCATGTCAGGGTCATCTGGCCCTATGATGATGTCCTCCCTACCAGGAAGCCACTTTAGGTTTTCTCCATAATCAGTGGGAGCAATGATTTTTACCTTATGTCCTGAGTCCTTTAAGAAATGATACAGTCCCAGAGAAGAACCTATCGCATCTCCATCAGGTCTTTGGTGGGTGGTGATAGCAATTCTTTTGGGGCTTGCCAGCCATTCTTTCAAGGTAGAAATATGTTGCATTCCTGCTAGTTCCTGCTGCGTACTTAAAATCCCTTCCATATAGATGCAAATGATAAATTTTTTATGCTGGTAGCTACAAAAGTCTGTGAAATTACGAATTGAAATTTAGATGGGAAAATTGGATTATCACTTAGGGAATGATACTTTTGCGACGAATTATATTTGCCTCTCAGAAGAAAAAACAGTACTCTCCCGGCGAGTAAATTCAACACAACAATTTTTACCATAATCGATTAACGTTCGAATCACCTAGAATTTTATGAGCGGAACAATCACTTTAACAATTATTAAGCCCGACGCTGTTGCTGCCGGTCATGCCGGAAAAATTATTGATCACATTCTTTCTGCAGGATTTTCTGTTAAGGCCATGAAAATGGTTCAGTTAGATAGTCGTACTGCAGGAGGATTTTATGCTGTCCACAAAGAAAGACCTTTCTATAATGACCTTGTTTCATTTATGAGCAGTGGTCCATGTGTTCCTATGGTGCTGGAAAAAGATAATGCTGTCGCTGATTTCAGAACACTCATTGGTGCTACCAATCCTAAGGAAGCTGCTGAAGGGACCATCCGTGCCCTATATGCAGAGTCTATTGAGGCTAATGCTATCCATGGGTCGGACTCAGATGAGAACGCGCTGATAGAAGCTTCATACTTCTTCTCTCAACTGGAAATATTCTAAGTATACACACATCATACACAATACTTCATGAAGCCACGCTAAGTCGTGGCTTTATTTTTTAGCACAAACCCTAATTTATTTAGCTTTCCTATGAT
>JBCBKZ010000174.1:0-9149 GCA_038520955.1 Bacteroidota bacterium
GAGACCAAGGATGGAGGCTATGCTTTCATTGGTCTCTATCAATTGGGAGATAGATTCTTCTCCACTACCTCCATAAAACTTCTTCCAGAATATGATTTCTTGCGTTGAGTACTGGAACAGGCAGATATCACTATTACTGCTATGATTTCCATCCATGAACTTATCTGAGGAAAAAGCCTCAGCAGCTACCAGGATAGTTCCGTCCTCCTTCACGATAAGTTCCTGCCCTAAATCAAATCCGCTTCCCCCAAAGTACTTTTGCCAAAAGGCTACCTGGGCAGAGGATAGTAAGGGGAAAATTAGAAGGAAAGTAATTATGCTCAGATAAGAGAGCTCTGATTTAGAAATTGAGGTATTAGGATGTATTCTCACTATTGCTTAGCTACGTTCAAATTGCCGGCAAACTCTTTCTCAAACAAATAACGCGTAAGGGGATAACTCTCGGTAGAAACGGATAGCCATTCTTCCTTGTCCTTCCAGGCTACCGCTAAAATGTCTTCATCTTCCTGAGGCACTAACTTCTGATCCGAAGTAGCCGTCATTTTATACCAATGCGTGGTTTTTATGATCCACTTTTTCCCTTTACGAAATGTATGATAAGTCTTGCCTAATTTCTCTTTTAACGTAACTTCTTCCGGTCCAGTTTCTTCCTTCACTTCTCTCACTGCCGCATCCTCCTCTGGTTCCCGCCATTCCACATGGCCTTTAGGGAGCGTCCATCTACCTCTATTGTAAATGCAGAGATATCTCCCTTTCTCATCTACCACTAATCCACCGGCAGCATCCACATGTCTGAACTTGTCCTTGAAATCATCTAAATAGCTTTCCAGTTTTTCCTCACTTCTAAATACAAAGCATACAGTAGCGTCCAGTTGTCTCCACACCTCATTCTTTTGTAAATCCAGAACTTCAGAAAGAAAGGTTTCTTTGTCAGCATTTACTTCTACGTAAAATTTCTGACCACTAAACTCAGGTCCTTTAAAAAAGTGGCCCATGAGTTCCTCAAAGGTGATCAAATCAAACTGGTACGTACTTAGGTTATTTCTTAGCTCAAATTCGAGACAGAGATTCAGAGCAAAAATTTTCATAGCTTTACAGGCCAACGATAATTGCTGTGGGTAAACTCAAAATTGCAGACTATTTACTAAAAATCAAAGCTGTCTCCATCAATCCAAAGGATCCCTATACATGGAGTTCTGGCTGGAATTCTCCCATCTACTGTGATAACAGGAAACTCCTCTCCTATCCAGAGATCAGAAAGGTGATTGCAAGCTCCTTTGCGGAGAGAATCAGGCAAGACTATCCCCAGGCAGAGGGAATCGCAGGAGTAGCTACAGGTGCTATCGCATGGGGCGCTCTGGTAGCAGAGGAACTGGGACTCCCCATGGTCTATATACGGTCTAAGGCTAAAGGTCATGGGTTACAGAACATGGTGGAAGGCGTAGTCTCAGAGGCCCAACAGTATGTAGTCATCGAAGACCTGATCTCTACCGGGAAAAGCAGTTTGAAAGCGGTTAAAGCCTTAAAGGAAAGCGGCGCAACTGTGATTACCACCTTAGCCATCTTTAGTTATGGTTTTCCAGAAGCCGATGCCCTTTTTTCAGAATCTGGTGATAGCTTTTCAACTTTAATCACCCTTGAGGAGTTACTACAACAAGCAATTGAGCAGAACTTTCTGGATAGGGAGCAAAAAGCTACTATATTTGACTGGCAGAAAAGTCCGGCAACATGGTCTGCCTCATAGGCTACTTTTCTAAAAACACGACAAATTCGCCTATCAAAGAGATTAATGGAAGAGCAACAAACATTTCTTAGTCAACTGGAGCAAGGTCCTTTGAATCAGTACATCATTGAGGTAAGGGGATATGCAGGAGAATTAACCATGGAGATAGCTCCTGAAAATCTGGTAGAGGTCATGAAGACACTCAAAGAGATGTTTGCCTTCAATTATCTGGCAGACATAACCGCCACTGACCATTACACTGATGAGAAGCGTTTTGAAGTGTCTTACAACCTGGCGAGCATTCCTAATAAGCAACGTCTGAGAGTAAGTGTCAGGCTGGAAGAATCTGATCCTACCGTAGACTCCATTACTTCCCTATGGACATCAGCCAACTGGTTTGAAAGAGAAGCCTATGATATGCTGGGTATCAAGTTCGATGGTAATGAAGACCTAAGACGTATCTACATGCCTGAGGATTTTGATTACTTTCCCCTCAGAAAGGAATTCCCTCTGCTGGGAATACCAGGCACTATTCAACTTCCAGAAAAAGATCCTCCGAAGGAGTATAAGTAAGAAGGTATTTCCTAAATTCCATTTTCCAGTGCTACGTCGCCTTCAGCGTGAGATACTTTTTTCATTCGCAAAAAAAGTACCCAAAAATGCTTTGTCCCTCCAATGCATCTCACCTTCCCCCACGACCCGTGGAGGAACGGCCAGCCCGCCTAAACAATAAATGCAAAGTTTTTTTTCTCTATTAAAAACTCATCCCTAAAATTTAATCCATTTCTATTTTGCGGATGGCTACCGGTTGGCCACTGAATGCCATATTGTAGGAAAGTGGATCTAGTCTCCTATGGTCCATCAGTTCATTTACGTTGGCACCGCCCATGCTGTCTGCTACTTTCTGTGAGGTGCCTTTTCCGCCGTGTCCCCATCCATGAGGGATACAGATGGTTCCTCCGATGATGTCTTCCGTTACTTCTGCCTCTATTTGGATACGGCCGTTAGAAGAATAAACCTCCACCAACTCCTTATCCTGAATGAGGGCTTGTTTGGCATCATCTGGGTGAATCATCACCGTACATTTGCGGGTACCCCCTTTTAGCATAGGTAGATTGTGCATCCAGGAGTTATTACTTCTCAAGTGCCTTCTCCCTATCAACTTGAGCGGGAAGTCGGTATTTACAGAAGGAGTTAACAGTTTCTCTACCTTCGCCATTTCCGCTGCAAAGATCTGAGGCACCAACTCAACCTTCTTTTTCTTAGTAAACAGTCGCTGAGGAAGTACTGGTCTAAGTTCAGAAAGTTCCATTCCCCCCTTCTGCTTCATCAATCTTTTCAGGCTAAGTCCATCTTTTCTCATGAACCTACCTCCCCATACCCCATAGGGGCCAGTTTTCAGGGCCAGATCCAGCTTGGTTTTAGGATGTATCCTGGACATAATGCCGTTCTTAATTCTTCCCAGCAGGTTTCCACTGAACAGTCTTCTGCTTAATTCTCCCATAATCTGCCAATCATAGCGCTGTTCTGAAGATATGGGAAGGGGAGCCGGACTAAATTTGGTGGTATTTCGGGTAGCTACCATGTGTAGCACAAAGGAGTAATGCATGGTTTCCAGGCCTACTGCTGGAGGAAGAATGACATCTGCATATTGGGTAGTCTCATTGATGTACATATCCACAGCTACCATGAAGTCCAGCTGTCCAAGGGCTTTTTCAACCAGGGTAGAATTAGGAGCAGAACGTGCGGGATTCCCTGCTATGGTGAGCAAGGCCTTCACCTGGTCTTTTCCTTCCGTAAGAATTTCATCTGCCAGCGTAGCGGTAGGGAATTCTCCTATGATTTCTTTGTAGCCTTCTACCCTACTACTGTAACGGAACATTTTAGATTCATGCGCCATGAGGGTTACATAGTCTATGGCAGGAAGGGTAAACTGAAGTCCCCCCTTCTCATCCATCTTACCCAAAAGAATATTAATACTGCTGATTAGCCACTGGCAGAGCGTACCAAAAGACTGAATGTTTACTCCCAGCCTTCCATAGACCACACTATTGGGATGCTCTATGAGCCCACTCACAATCTGGTGAATGTCTTCAGGAGACATGCCTGTGCTAGCTGCTACCTTCTGAATACTGAAGGGGGCGGCTATCTTTTCTAATTCTTCCAGATGCTCTGAAAACCTTAATACCCTGGAATCTGCAATGGCCTTTCTCTGAAATAGCTCATTTACTATGGATAAGAGGAAGAGAATATCCGTTTCGGGCCTGATAAAGTAGTGTTCACTAGCTTTAGCTGCCGTTTCTGTTTTCCTGGGGTCTACCACTACTACTTTTCCGCCCTTATCTTTGATGGCATTTATTTTACCTCTGATATCCGGTGTGGACATAAAGCTACCATTAGAAGCTACCGGATTAGCCCCTATGATCAGTAGGTAGTCCAGGTTTTCTATATCCGGGATGGGGGCCATCATGGCATGCCCAAACATCATCTGATTGACCAGAAAGACGGGAACAGAATCCAGGCTGTGGGAAGCGTATCTGTTCTTGGTGTTGATGGCATTGATGGTGTCATACAGGGTAAGGGCAGTACCTGTATTATGGACAGTAGGATTTCCAGTATAGGTAGCTATAGACTCATTACCGTACTTCTTCCTGACTTTCTTCATCCCTTCTTCTACCAAATCATAGGCTTCCTCCCAGGAAATTTTCTCCCATCCATCAGCTGTTTTTTTGATGGGTTCCTTAAGACGATCAGGATCTGTATGAAGTTCTTTCAAGGCTACTCCTTTCGGGCAGATGTGGCCTTTGCTATAGATATCGTCCTTATGGCCTTTTATGGAGAGTACCTGATTATCCTCGATTTTTATTTCCAGGCCACACATGGCCTCACAGAGGTGACAAGTTCTGTATTTGGTAGTAGTCATGGAGTAGTCGGTCAGTTTTGTAGTTGTTATAAGTTAAGGAAAAGTAATGAGGATTAGCATGTAGGACTCGGGTTAATGAGATTTGGTATCTACGATGCCATATTAATTAGCCATAAATGGTTAGATTTAGTCAATATGGCTGACAAGGAGAATGCAATATCAGCGAGAAGTGCTTCTGAATGGAGGAGATGGTTAGAAGAGAATCAAGCCAGTGAGAAAGGGGTTTGGCTGATCATTTACAAGAAAGATAGTGGGGTGCCTTCTGTCTACTATCCTGAGGCTGTGGATGAGGCCCTATGTTTTGGATGGATAGACAGTAAGCCTAATAAGCGGGATAAGAAAAGCTACTATCAGTATTTCTCCGTGAGAAATCCCAAGTCCAACTGGAGTAAGGTGAATAAGGATAAAATCGAACGATTATTGGCCGCCCATAAGATGGCCCCAGCTGGCCTGGAAATGGTCAAACTGGCGAAAGAAAGTGGAACCTGGGATGCCCTGAATGAGGTAGAAGCCCTCATCATTCCAGAGGATCTAGGGGAAGCATTGGATACGTATCCTCATGCGCGTACTTATTTCGAGGCTTTTCCTCCCTCCACCAGAAGAGGCATATTGGAATGGATTCTCAATGCCAAAAGACCTGAAACCCGTCAAAAGAGAATAGAAGAAACCGCTAGACTAGCAAATGAAGATATTAGGGCGAATCAGTATAGACAGCCTAAGAAAAAGTAAAGGGCTCCTGTATTAGGAACCCCATACTTCTAACTAGTAATCGGGATATATAAAAATTACATCTTGGATGAAAGTAGCTCTTATCTCATGTCATATTGCAACTCAATGCCCACATTAGGACTTCCCAGAGATCTTAGATTTTCCGGGTGAAATAGGTAGGGTATATTGTCAAATGAATGCATGTGAGGCTGTAGAAAGTACCTTCCTTTTTTTGAAACTACCTGCCAGAGGTATTCTGGTGCATCTATTCTCAATTGATCTGAAGAAACTTCTCGATCGCCTATCCAGGCATCCTCTTTCAGGGGTAACATCATATAGGTGAACTCCTCTCTCAGGATTTCCGAAAAGTCAAGAATACTACTGGCCTCGTAGAGTGAGGTCTTAAACAAGTCTTTTTGGGGCGCTGCTTCCAAGCTAAGGGTTTGGCTAGTCAGAAGCGTGGGAGTAGCCATAAACAATGCCATGGCTAAACCGAGTAATAACCTTTTTTTCATAGCATTAACCTTTTAAATAGTACGGCCGGTTCCCTATTGCTGGACACCGGCCGACTTGCCTGTATTTAACTAACCTAAGTAATACCGATGTTTTTTACATCGCTGCGTCTACTAGTTTAAAAGAACGTACTTGTTATACGGAAGCAGAAATAAATAGTTTTACTATCATTTAAAAAAGTATTACAATTATATATGAAAGTTCTGTTATTATATTCTATACTTTAATGAAAGTGCCTTTTACTAGCAGAATGGCTGTATTACTCTACCCCTGCCGGGGCTGCGTCAATGAAACTTTCTTTATGATAATAGGCCCGTTTATCTCCTACCTGGGTCCCTCCAGTGATCATAGACTGCATAGAAGGAATGAAAAACAGGGGTCCTCACCAGATATGAGAATAATACCTATCATTAGAAGCGATCACTGGAAAAGTAGTTAATCTGATCAAGTGAGAATTAGTATGCTTTTCTCAAGGAAGAAATAATCTCATCCAGATGGATGTTGGAAGAATTATCGAGGATAGCCATGACAGTTTTCTCTTCTATATTTCTGCTGATATAGGTCCTGGCCCCTAGCCATCCCCCATTATGCCACATACCCGTACTGGTAATCATCCAACCAAAGCCATAATCGGAAGTCTCTCCATCCAAAAGCGGAGGCTCTTTGAATGCTTCTTGAAGGTTCTCCTGACTGATCAATTCATTCTCATACCAGAATTTATCCCAAATCAATAAATCCAGGGCGGAAGTAAAGACGGCACCATCTCCTGCTACCCCGTCCAGAAATGAAGGAAGGAGTTTGGAGAATTTTCCGTCAAAATTTCTGATATCCTCCGCTTGTCCAGGCAAGCTCTCTTCTTCCGATAGGAGATTCCACACTCGGGTATTCTCCATTCCCAAAGGCTCAAAGAGTTCCTCTTTCATGAAGACTTCATAAGATCTTCCTGAAACTAACTCTATGATTCTCGCCAGGAGGATATAATTAGTATTAGAGTACTCATACTCCTCATTTGGCGAGGCTATAGCTTCTGCATTTTCTTCTATGAGAAGCTTCACAGCTATCTCGTTTGTTAAAAGAGAAATCTCCTCCTCATTCTCCTCTGCCAAATCCATGTACAAATCAGGTATACCTGAAGTCTGGTTAAGAAGGTGTCTGATTTTGACTGTTTTATAGGGCAGTCCTTCTAAATGGTCTGCGACCAAATCATCTACTGTTAGTTCTCCCTGTTCTTGAAGCAAAAGGATGCCAGCTGCGGTGAATTGCTTAGAAACAGAAGCCAGACGAAGGGAGGAACGTTCCGTCAAGGGATTTTCCTTCTTGGCGTCTGCATATCCATAGCCTTTGGCTAGAAGGGCTTCACCTTCTTTCCCAAGCAGCACTACCCCATTAAACTTATTCTTCTCCTGTAGCTCATTAAACCAACTATCTACTATTTCTACTTTCTCCTTTTCCGATGCGTCAACAGGTATGATGAGTTCAGGCAGTTTTAAGTAGCCCATGAAAAACCAGGCAAAAAAACCACCTATTAGTGCTGCTATTCCCAGAAGGGTAAACATGACTGCTTTCATGAAGATTGTTTGAGAAAACTTTATGGATACAGATTTGCTCCCACCTATCAATTCTCAGGTAAAGGAGTAAGCTGAGAATTTACATTTTCTATTGTTCTTTTGGCTCTATCAGATCCCACATGTTTCCATACAGATCCTCAAATACAGCTACCGTTCCATACTCATGGGTAGCAGGCTCTCTCACAATTTTGATGTTATGAGTAAGAAGATTTTGATAATCCCGCTCGAAGTCATCTGTGTGAAGAAATAGAAATACCCTTCCTCCCGTTTGGTTTCCTATCCTACTTCTTTGTGCTTCATTTTTGGCTTTACCTAAGAGAAGTCTGCAGGTTCCCTCTCCTTGAGGGGCGATAATTACCCAACGCTTATTCTCGTCAGGTAAGGGGGTATCTTCGATAAGTTCAAAGCCGAGCTTATCTACATAAAAAGAAATCGCCTCGTCGTAGTCATCTACGACGAGAGATATATTAACTATGCGTTGGTTCATGGATTAATGAAGAATGAAAGAATGTTGAATGATTGAATTTTCTTGGTTGAATCCTTAAGGAGATGTAGTCTTATTAAATTCTATCTGCCTGTAGATATCTGCCATCCTCAAGGTAACTCCAAGCGCCTTTAACTCTACATCTGAACCTAATCCTACTAAGGTTTCTATTTCCCATGTGTTGTCATTCACCCTGAAGAAGGTATCTACCATAGCTTCTGTCTGACTAACCAGGACATACTGTTTTAATGAAGGAATTTCTCTGTAATGAGCGAACTTGGCACCTCTGTCAAAGCCCGCAGTACTTTCTGAAAGAACCTCAACTATCAAAACAGGATTGGTAATAGCATTCGAATCTTTCTGGCTAGTCTGAGGCTTTTCACATACCACAGATAAATCCGGATAGTAGGTTCTGTTAGTAGCATCCACGCGTATCTTCAGATCACTACTATAAACATTGTATGAGGAGTTGCTACTCCTAAGCTCGTTATTCAAAGATGAACCCACATTCATACTTATTAAAGCATGATTGGGAGTTCCTCCAGCCATAGCCGTAATCATCCCATCGTGGAACTCATACTTGATGTTTTCCTCTTTTTCCAATGCCAGATAGGCATCATAGGTAAATTTGGCTAACGCTATTTCTCCCATTCTAGATCGAATAGATTCTTTGGTTACTGTTATCTCCTTAATTTACCAAAATTATTCCTCTTTCTTAGAAGTAGAAGCCTATTCTGAATTCAAAGATGTCAAACTCCTCTGAGATAGAATAGGTCAAGGTAGTTACCAGCGTCTGATAAGGACTTAGGAGTAGGCCTCCACCATATCCTACATGCCAATCATTATTATCTTCTCCTTCCAGCCATACTCTACCATGGTCAAAGAAGCCTATCAGGCCAATCTCCATGGGAATGAAGTAATTCTTGGTATTAGCCAGACCTATGCGAACATCAGTATTGTGGTAGAAAGCTGCATCGCCTGCAAAACGCTCTCCCCTGTAGCCTCTAAGATTCGTTCTCCTACCTAGTGTATTAGCCTGGAAGAAGTCATAATCTCCCCAGTTATTGGCATATCCCACGCGGGTAGCCCATACGATAGGAACTGGCTTGCGTGTATAGTGGTAAAGAGAAAGCTCTGTAGACAGTCTGGCAAAGCTATTATCTCCCTCGCCTACATCAGATCTCCAACTGGTATTCAGGTTCCATTTGAAGCCTCTGCGAGGAAGTAGGT
>JBCBKZ010000175.1:0-9120 GCA_038520955.1 Bacteroidota bacterium
GTTCTGAATAAGACTAGTTAAGTAGTTAATTATTAAGAATTTTTGGAATATTTATGTTAAAATTGTTTATAGTGTAGGTAGTTGTAGGTTAAGGCCTTAGGTATATCATAAATTTGAATTGGCCTTACTCCTTACTATCACTAACTTTAATAAAACTTATTTTTACCCTTTAAAATTAATTTAAACGAATTTGGCAAAAGGAAGAAGATCAAATAATAGAGGAAGAAGAGTAGTTCAAAGAAGAGAACATCGCATCAACCAGGAAATAAGAGTTCCTGAGGTAAGACTGGTCGGATTGAAAGATGCTGGCTTTGAAGACATGGAGGATGGCGTTTACCCCACTCGTCAGGCGCTGGACATGGCTCAGGATATGGAGGTAGATCTGATAGAAGTAGCTGCTGCCGCGAAACCTCCTGTATGTAGAATCATGGAGTACTCTAAGTTCAAGTATGAACTTAAGAAGAGGAAGAAAGAGGCGAAGGCCAAGCAGGCTACCGTGGTAATGAAGGAAATTCGATTTGGTCCTAATACAGATGACCACGACTTCAACTTCAAATTGAGACATGCACAGAAGTTCTTAACTGAAGGGAACAAGCTAAAAGCTTATGTTCAGTTCAGAGGAAGGAACATTATCTATAAAAACAGAGGGGCAGACATGCTGGCAAAGTTTGCCGAAGAGCTGGATGAAATAGCCAAGATTGAGATGTCTCCTAAAATGGAGGGAAGAAGAATGATCATGATTCTTGCCCCCAGAAAATCTAAAGCAAAATAAGAGAGAACACACTTTTACATATACGCCCGACCATTTTGATGGTCGGGTTTATTTTTTGCCTACAGTTTTAAGCACTTTCTGAAAACGTGGGTGGGAAAGGTACTCGCTGAAACCGGGCGTACTCATGATTTCTACCGGATCTGTGTAGAAGTGCCTGGCCGCCTGCTCCAGGCTTTGGAAAAAGGCTTCTTCGTCTCCGCTGTCGGCATATATTTCTGCCAGGGTAGCATGCGAAATGGTAGAGTTGGGATCAATTTTCAGCGCTTGCTGAGCATCATTAACCGCTAGCTTATATTCTCCCTTCCTCCTGTAATAATCAGCTCTGTTATTATAAGCTAAGGGGATTTCTGCCACTGCCAAGGCCTGGTTATAATCATCCAAAGCACCTTCAGGATCTGTTTCTATCTTGAGGACCCCTCTATCTACATAGTGGCCTGCATCATCCGGGAATACGGCTATGAGCTCATCATAGGCTTTAATGGCAGCTTCCTGGTCATCCAGGTCCGTCATCAGTTGAGAAAGCCAGATATAAATATCTTCCTGAGCAGGCTCCAGTTCTAATGAACGCCTGAAGTCTCTTGCGGCTGCATTAAGTTCAGGGGGAAGTTTACGGTAATTGGCCATACCCCTCATGGCCAATGCAGATGGATTCTCTTCCTGCTCTATTACATGTGTGTAGTAGTAAATGGCTTTGTCAAAGTCTTCCAGCCTGAAGAATAATTCTCCCATGCCCTTGAGGCTATCGAGATGCCCTTTGTTAAAACGTAAGGCGTCCGAAAAGTCCTTTCGTGCTTCCTCTTGATACTGTTCCAGATTTGCATTCATGTATAGGCTCCCCCTCAAGTAGTAGTAGGCAGGCTCATCCGGGACATAATCTACGGCATGGTCAAAATCACTGAGGACCTGCTGGAAAATTTCCTCATCCAGCCCTTTGGGGCTCTGATGTTCCATAAGTAGGGCTGTACCCCTCAGAATATACAATTCTCCCAGAGGATTCTCAGACAGGAGGTCATTCCCTTCCTCTAGCTTATGAATGGTTTCACTAAGCATCTGATAAGCTCGCTCGAACTGCTTCTTCTGGATCAGGCGCTTAGACTGGTCTATGACGGATAATAAGATGGCTTCATCCATGAGTGCAAAATTAGAAGGAAAGATTCATATTGTTAAATGGAGCCCAAATATTTCCCTCAGGCATATCTACTGAAAATTCCATGGGTTCCTTTAGAGTTGGGTGGACAATTTTGAGCTTAGCTGCCAGCAAACAAATAGACTTATCTGCATTAAAAGAAGTAGTCCCATACTTCATATCTCCTTTGATCACGCTTCCTATACTTGCTAGTTGCACCCTGATTTGGTGTTTTCTCCCGGTGGAGGGATTCACCCTAACCAAGGCTCTTTTCCCTTGGGTCACAACTACTTCATAAGCCAACTCAGCTTTTTTGCTGTCTGGATCAGCCTTTAATGAGGCACGCATGATATTCTTCCCTTGTAGTTTTCTGACGTAATGAGTCAGTTTACCTTGAGTAGGATTTGGGATCTTTTCAGTAATGGCCAAGTAAGTTTTTTGTATGCTACGCTTCTGGAACTGATCTGAGATACGAGTGGCAGCCTTAGAGGTTTTCGCTAATAAAAGTACACCCTCCGTGGGCCTGTCTAACCTATGAGGTAGGGCCACATATACGTTTCCGGGTTTTTGGTATTTCTCTTTTATATAGTTCTTCGCCCACTGGAAGACACTCAGATCCTTACTTTCATCATCCTGAGAGGGCATACCCGCAGGTTTATGCACCACTAATAGGTGATTATCTTCATACAGAATATCCATCCCGGAAGGAATTAATAAGATTCTTTATCGCTTGGGAAGCTATTGCTTTTTACGTCAGAAATATAGTTTTCAAAAGCATCTTTCATGGTATCATATAGCTGGGCATACCTTCTGAGAAAGCGGGGAGAAAACTCCTTTGTAATTCCCAGTAAGTCATGGACTACCAGGATCTGACCATCACAGCCAGGACCTGCCCCTATGCCTATGGTTGGAATCTCAAGGGATGCGCTTACTTCAGCAGCCAGATCCTTTGGGATTTTTTCCAGTACTATGGCAAAACAGCCAGCCTCTTGCAGCTTAAGGGCATCTTCCTTTAGCCTGATAGCTTCTTCAGACTGAGTAGCTCTCACGGTATATGTCCCAAACTTATAGATAGATTGGGGCGTGAGCCCCAGGTGGCCCATGACGGGTATACCCGTAGATACAATTCTCTTGACTGAGTCTATGATGAAATGGCCTCCTTCCATTTTTACCGCATGCCCGCCAGACTCTTTCATAATTCTGATAGCACTTTTAAGGGCCATTTTAGAGTCGCCTTGATAATTTCCGAAAGGAAGGTCTATCACTACCAAGGCTCTGGTAACTCCTCTCACCACTGACTTAGCATGATCTATCATTTGATCCAGAGTGATAGGGAGGGTAGTTTCATGCCCATGGATTACATTGGAAGCAGAATCTCCCACCAGAATAGCATCTATTCCGGCATCATCCAGGATAGTAGCCATAGAAAAATCGTAGGCAGTAAGCATAGAGATTTTCTCTCCCTGCTTCTTCATTTCCCTCAACGTGTGGGTCGTAATTTTTTTTCGGGATTTTTTAGCAGTGGACATAGTAACCGAGTTGTATTAATGGTAGTAGCCTAAAAATTAATTAGGCAAAAGTAGAACTTTCAGTTCATTTTTGTCATAAATAATCAATAAACCCGCTTGTGAGAACATTCATATGTATTGGAATAGGCATTTTACTGTCGGGCATCCTGTTTACTTCCTGTGAAACAGAAATAGATGCCAATGCTCCAGAGAAAGATATTTGGGTAGTGTATGGGGTGTTGAACCCAGCTTCGGAGGTTCAGTACGTGAGAATTTCCAGAGGATTTTTACCTGAAGGTGATGCAGCAGAATTTTATGCGTCTAATGACCTTTCCGCAAAAGGATTAACCGTAAGCCTGACCGGGATCAATACCAATATCATAGGAGAGGAAGTAGATACGCTGTTGACGGATGCTGATGGAGTAGCCTTCCCTAATGTTACCCTCTACAGATTTCGGACTACCTCCTTCCAGCAGCTTCAGGGGGGAAGGACTTACCAACTTAGTATCACAGATCCTGCTGATGAGAATTTTGAACTCGCAGCCAGTACTCGTATTCCTGAGGAAGTGAGAATATTATCTCCCAGATTTATCCCGGGGCCGGGTCAGACACGTTGCCTTCAGCAACTGGCTCTTGAGGGACCTGTAGAAATCTCCTTCACAAGGCCAGATCTTGTTGGAGGCTTTGAGCTACGGGCGTTTCTGGAAGTAGAGACACAGACGGGGACCGAGACACTTCAGTTTGGGCCTACACCGCTATTTAATGAGAATGTCTCCTGTAGTGGGGGGAATAGCAGCCTTTGTTACCAGTTTTCTGCAGAGAGAATATTGGAGAGCTTTCAGACAGACTTGAGTCGCTTGTCTGGTCCATTTACCTATTCTGTAAATGAGGTCACTACTTGTAATCAGCGGGAAGAAGATTTACCAGCAGCAGTTCAGTTGGAGACTACGGCTGTCGATACTGCCCTTACAAATTACCTCCGTGCCAACAGGCCATTGGCAGACGATTTGAATAGTGTAAGACCGGAGTATACCAATATACAGGGAGATGTATTGAGCTTTGGCGTATTCGGTTCTGTTAACTCTGTGAGAATATCAGTCGCACTAAGTAGCTGTACTGAATATTTACTTGGATTGAATAATACCGAAAAACCTGAGGGTTGCGATGAATGAATGATCCAGGCACTTTTTAATTTTGATTATGAATCAAAACAAATTAAATTCCTTTAGGAATTAAGCGTTACTAATTCTTATCACTCGATTATTAGTCCATCACATCATGAGTACAAGAATATTAGTAGTAGAAGATGATGATGTAAATCTCATGATTGCTGAGCATATTCTACAAAAAGAGGGGTTCGATGTAACCACCGTAAATAATGGGGAGGAGGCTATTTCCATCGTGGAGGAAGAGAAATTTGATATGATTTTGATGGACATAGAAATGCCCATCATGGACGGGTTAGAGGCTACTCCCATCATAAGAGCTAAGGATAATGGAAAGAACATTCCTATTATCGCGTTGACTGCTCACCATATGCCAGAAAAACTGGAAGAGTTTCGTAAGGCGGGCATGGATGGCCACATTATAAAGCCTATTGACATGCCAAAGTTCAAGGCCGTATTTGAGAAATTTTTTGCCGTTTAACTTTATCTGGCAGCCACCCTTTTTCCCTCACAAACGATACGAATTTAGGTTTCTTTCACTCGAGGAGGTTTTCTCGAACGATTATTTGTTATTATATTCGAGGCGATACGCTTTTGGGGTGGAACTTGCATACCGTAGCAAACCTGAATTAAGTCATGAATAGAATTGTTTTTCTGGTCCTCTTTAGTTTGGCTTACCTGCCAATGACAGGTCAGAATTTTACCATCGATACCGTTTTTTTTGGATTTGATCAGTTTACCGTAAAGTCTGAATATGAAGAAAGGCTGGATACGATCATTTCTGCTTTAGAGGACTATCCAAACTACTATGTGGAAGTGTTTGGACACACAGACAGCATAGGGACTGATACATACAATCAGACACTGTCCGAAATGAGAGCCCGTGAAGTGATGGACATGCTGGTGAGAAAAGGGCTAACCAAGGATAGAATTGAAATGAAAGGCTTTGGTACTTCCAAGCCTGCCGCTGCTAACACTACTTTCTCAGGTAGATCTAAAAACAGAAGAGCTGATCTTGCTGTCATCTTTACCAATCAGGAAGGACTCAGCAGCTTAGGTCTTGAAGGTGCCGGAGGCAATGCTGATGGAAGTGGAGCAGATGGGATGGGAAGTGATACCACTACAGTTACAGATACTGAGAATCTTACCGGGGACCAGGATCTCTCGGACTCAGAGGATGGGAAAGAAGATGAAAAGGTAGCAGTCATAGACACTGTATACGCTAAGTACAGACCTTTCCCAATTAATCCACAGAATAAGACAGTCGTTTTTGCTCCTCAGGGCTCTCAGGTGGTCATTGAGCCTAACAGTTTTGACACAGAGCAGGAGCAACTTAATTTTGAAGTAAAAGAGCTTTTCGAGCGTAAAGACATCCTACAGGCCTTTATGCCTACCGTAGCTAAAGTAGGTGCATTGGAAACAGCAGGGATGATGAGTGTGAAGGCTACAGATAGAGGAAGAATTGTCAGACTGAGAGCTGATAAGCCTATCGCTGTTACCATGCCTTCAGCCAGGAGACTGGAAAGCGTAAACCTGTATGAAGGTAAAGGAGGAGAAAGAGGAGGAAGAAGAAGAGTGAAGAATAATGATAACCCTGCCTTTGATGCAGTTAAGAGCTGGGTAGAAGATAGTAATACACCACTCGCTTATGATAGCCAGAAAGACTCCTACGGATTCCAGGTAAATAATCTGGGAAGAATCAATGTAGCAAGGCCGCTATATGTTTCTGAGGGGACCAATAAGGATGATGAAGGATTTGACATCTTCGTGAAACTGAAAGGAAAGAGATTTGAAAAGAATACCAATGTATTCATCGTAGGGTCTAATGTAGAGACCTACATACCTTTGAAGAAAGAGTCAAAGAGGAATTATGAGGGAAGCAGAATAAGACACTTCCGCGAGGGGGCGGAAATTCTGTTGGTCGCTTTCCAGTTTGACAATGATGATGAGCCTTACTTCGCAAGCACTACCGTAGACTTGGCCAGAGCACTTAGACAGTCTAAGAAAGATCCAAGACCATATCTTAAGGCTAAAGTGAAATTCAAAAGAACAGATAAGGATGAACTGGTAACCCTACTGGAAGACCTGTAACATTCCTCAATAGATACATGACTGGCCCGGAATCATGGATTTCGGGCCAATTTTTTTTGCATGAAATTCTGGTTAAAAGAGTAAAGGTCGAAATACTCTCCTGACTCAATGAGTTCAGCACTCCTTAGCACCTCTCTGGTGAGACTGGAACCAAACTTATCCTCACGCATAACTCTGGTGAGCTGATCCTTTTCTATGAGAATGACTTGTGTTTCTTCGATTAGCTGGGTAAGCAGACGTTCTCCGTAGATTTCATACAAAGTTTCTCCATCATGTACCCAATCAGAGGACAGCGGATTCTGAGTCTGGCTAAGGTAGTGAGCTATAGGCATACCTGGTAGGACAGTATAAGAGGCTTCATTGCCTTTGATTAGCCTTTTTAGCTCTACCAGCTTAGCGCCATTCTCCTCGCTCGTATAAATCCCCCCTAAGACCGGGAAAGGTTCAGACAAATCATGTGTTAGTTCTGGGCGTACGCCATCCCTGTAATGGTAATGATTGGTAAAGGAGAAAGCCCATAAGATGAGTACTGCCATGATTCCGAAAAAATACCTGGGCACACGGAAGTCAAACTGATCATATAGAATAAACATAAAAGCGAACAGCATAGGCGTGAAATACAGCATAGGCATATTATACCCCCAACTCACAGACACACACCAGGAAATGGCTAACTGTGCCAGAAGCATGGCATTGGCGCGTGTATTTATCCAGCTACCTTTAATTCCCATCCAGAGGGCTATGAGGAAGAATGCCTGACTAAAGCCGAAACCAGGGGCAGCATATTCTCCTGTAGAAAGTACCCTGTAAAGGTGTAATCCTATCAATCCCAGGAATAGTCCCCATGAGAGGAATCCGGGAAGGTTATTCCAGGGCTTAGGAAAGATCCACCTGTTTTGAATTCGCCAACCCAGCCAGAACGGGATGGCAATAAAAACCAAAGCTTTAGAATATGAGAGGAAGCCTTTCTCCCAAAGGTCTGCAAAAGAGCTACTTTCCGTAGTCTGTAGAAGAAAAGCAGAATAATAGTCAGGGAAAAAAGTCCAAATGCTGAGTATGAGTAGTGTGATCCCTGTAATAATAGCTGCAGAGGCATATAAGGCGTGTCTCCATCCGTGTAATAGCCAGCACAAGGCCATTCCTGCAGGAAGCATGGGATAGAAAGCCTGTTTGGAAAGGGCGGCCAGTAACAAGAGGAAAAGGCCCAGAAAAGAAGTGGTCCATTGTTCTTTTTGTGCTCTGCCTAAGGCATATAAGCCTAGAGAGGCCCAAAAGATTCCATCCACCGTATGCCATGCCATAGGAGGGAAGTTATGTGCACTGCAAATGAAGGCGATAGCAGCAAAATTAGCTGGAGAAATACCTATGGGCTGAAAATCAAAGAAATCCTGGAGGGTCCGTGTACATACCCAGACACTCACACTAATCATCAGATAAAAAAGAAGCCTGTCAAAAAGGATAGGGGAGGGCAGGTATTGGGAAAGTGTATGCAGATAAAGCGTGAGAGGAGGCCTTACATAAATGAAGTCCAGGTAGGGTATTTCACCATTCATAATCCTCCAACTGAGAGCCAGGATAAAGCCCTGATCAGTATCAGAGAATCCATACCTCCCATGCCAGAAAAAGTAGGCCAGCCCTAGAAAGAGGCTAACAGTGCCCACACTGAACCAACTTGCTAAACGAAACTGCATCCCGAACGGCTTAGCGATGATCTACTTAGGTGCAATATGGAGTAAAAATAGGGATATTGGAAAAAAAACGAAGTTGGGGAGCCATACTCCTAACCATGGAGGAAGGCTGTCTCCTACGATGGCTTGTCCGGCAAACAGCAGGGCGATAAACACAAAGCAGATCAAGAGCCCCAATCCTATCTGAAGCGCTATCCCTCCTCTGGACTTACGAGAAGACATGGAGAAGCCTATCAATGTCAGGATAATGATGGCCAATGGGTCTGCAAAACGCCTGTGTCTTTCTATGTATAATTCCTTGAGAATATCTGATCCCCGCATTTCCTCCAGCTTGGTGTATTCTATTAAATTGGGGAGGGTCATGCTCTCAGCTTTCTGTTCCTTGATGAAAATATCATCAGGGGTAAGGAGAAATATTGTATCCAGTTTATTGGTGATGGTCAGTCTTTCCTGATCCCCTTGGATATGTCGGGTTCTGACTTTTTCCAGCAACCAGTTCTGGGTAGAGTCCACCCATATGATCTTACGGGCATTTATTTTGGTAACTATTTCTCCATCTTCTATTCTTTCCAGCGAAAAGTTATGTCCCTCTTTTCTCTTCTCATTATAGTAGCTGATATACACATAGGTATCCAGGGCCACCTTTTTATGAATGTCTTTGGTGCTAGAAATACGCTTCCCTCTCATTTCATACTTATACTCAAATTCCAACTGCCGGGCAGTAGACTGCGGAACCAGATAGGATTTCAGGTAGAAGGAGGCCATGGCC
>JBCBKZ010000176.1:0-9081 GCA_038520955.1 Bacteroidota bacterium
AATGACAATGTGAGCAATGTGGAGATGAGTACCATCAAGCTTAACATTGCTGATGTGAAGAAAATGCCCCAGTTATTAGGGGAGGTGGATATCATCAGAAGTATTCAGCTTCTGCCGGGCGTATCTACCGTAGGAGAAGGGGCATTTTCTTCACATCAGCAATGTTAAGCTTGATGGTACTCATCTCCACATTGCTCACATTGTCATTAGCTGCTTCCGCACTAATGATAACTTCTTCCACCTGTACGTCCTCAGAGAATAATTCCAGGTTTAGGATAGTATCTTTCTCCAGGACAATCTCCCTCCTTAGATCTGTGAAGCCGGTATAGGCCAGGAAGAGTTGGTAAGTACCAGGAGGGACGGTTAAAGAATAAAACCCATACTCATTGGTATAGGTTCCCGCTTTCAAATTAGGGAAATAGACAGTGGCCCCTATGAGCTTTTCTCCTGTATTTCCATTAGAAATATACCCATTCAGGGTTACTTTCCCTTGTTTCTGAGCGGAAAGGGAAAGTGGAAAAAGACATACCAAAAGGACCCATAAACGCCATCCTTTTGAAATGCCGTAATAGTTACATTGCATACCTGCTAGTCTTGTAGATTCAGGAAAACAAATACCTGAACCTTTAGAGTTTTTGCAAAGAAAAGAAGGGTGAAATCGACAAAATAGGCAATAAACAATCCCAATTGCGAAGGTGAATTAAACATCTATATCTAAACTTGTAAGAAAATCTCCGAAAGGCTATTCATATTTTGCCATATGAACTTTTTGGACTTTCGCACTAAATAGCCGAAGTTGGTTGACCTGAGAAACAATATTTCGTAATATGACGACGTTTTGAAAATCGTCATTCTACAAAAAGACCGAAAATTAGATTTTACGCTATGGGCACTGATACTCCAGGTAAGGAGATAGAAAATAAGCCATCCGAGCAGCCTGCCTCTGATGCTCAAGTAAAAGAGTCCAGGCTACGGAGATATTGGAAAAGCATTGAACCTACCATAAGGGTAATTCTTTTTGCTTCCCTCCTCATGCTCTTCTTTTTTGCTGCCTACCGCTTCCATAACTGGAGTACTGAGGTAAACACCATGAAGTTCCTTCAGCCCTACCTCAAGACGGATGAAATCATTCAGACCCGTATCAATAGCCTCAAGAATGATAGGGTCATGTCTGATGAGGACAAGATCAGTACCCTTAAGGTTCAGTATAAAATTCTCACGGAAAGAAAGAAACACCACCGGGATTTAGCTGGATTTTTTGTGTCTAACTATTATGCTTCTATCCTCATCGTCTTATTTGCTTCTATTAGTGGGGGGATCATCATCTTTGTGATTGCCAACAAAGGCTGGGCACGAACCAACCCCTATATAAAGGCGGTCTTTTTTGTACTGAGTTTTATGGCAGTCTTCTTTGCCATCTTCCCCAACGTATTTGGACAGAGAGGAAACTTTGAGAATAATCTGGAAGCCTTTATCCGCTAAGATAATCTTCAGCTGGAGATATTCAATTATATGAGTACCTCTCAAAAGAATGAGCTGGAGAACAATGCCATCAGCCTGGATAGCATGATCACTTATGTCAACAAGCGCATCATAGAGCTAAACCAGATTTACATCTCTAACGCAGAAACGCGCTTGACAAAGGCCCAAGAAATGATCAATACCTTCAACGGTATTGAAAGTACTGAAGGGGCAGCGCCCTCCTTTGAGGAATTGAATACCGATTTATAAGCAGCATCTTTCCCATCAGTTTCGTCATATCAAAAATGGCAATTGATATGAGTAGACTGATAGGTGTTATACTGATCATTTTTCTAATTCCGGCTTGCATAGAAAATGACAGGCCGACTCCATTCTGCGATGTTGTTAATCCCATAGAAGACCTGGAATGGTTAAAGGCTGTGATCATAGACCTGGAAGAAGCCATAGCCGAAGGTGACAACCACTTCTTTGATACCTTTTGGTTCAGGCAATTCACCTATCAGGATACCCAATATTTCATGCAGGGAGATTGCTGTGCCTCCTGCTTCACCGAGCCCACCTACTATAATTGTGTTGGAGACAGCGTCACGTTTGAACTTCCTCCTGAGGAAGTAGATACCTTTTGGCAAACCGTCAACTCGGCAGAAGTGATCTGGCAGGGCGGCGCCTGTACTTTTTAGTTACTCCATATTGGATATAGGCTTCTTCTTGATCATGCCTCCCTTGGCATCCTTTATGGATGACATAATCACAAAAGCCTTATCATCTACCTTATCTATTTCAGCCATGATTTTGGCTACTTCCAAACGGGTGATCACGGTGTAGACTATATTGGTATCTCTGAGGGGCTCTCCATTCTGCACGTACCCTTTCAGTCCCTTGTAGATGGTACATCCCCTTCCCATGACATCTACTATACAGCTCCTCATCAGTTCACTTCGTTCAGAGATGATGGTTACCCCCACATATCCTTCTATCCCGTCAATGACAAAGTCCACAGTTTTGGAAGCTGCGAAGTAGGTAAGAATGGCGTAGAGGGCTACTTCTGTTGACAGTAGATATGCCGCTACGGAGAAAAGTAAAAGGTTAAAGATCATGATTATATTTCCCACAGAAAGCCCTGTCTTACGGCTCAGGAAAATGGCAAGCACTTCTGTCCCATCTATGATAGCTCCTCCTCTGATAGCTAAGCCTATTCCTAGTCCGAGAAAGAATCCTCCAAATGCTGCCCCTAACAAATGATCATCCGTGATCTCAGGAAAGTGAAGGGTATACACAAAAGTAGATAAGAGCAGTATCCCCAGAATGCTCCTCAGGGCAAACTTCTTTCCAACTGCCCTGAAGGCCAAAATCAAGAATGGAAGGTTAAATATGGCGATCAAAAAGGCCAGGGGAATCTGGCTGAATTCATTTACGATCAGAGAAATACCTGTAATCCCTCCATCAATAAAAGAGTTGGGAATTAAAAAACTCTCCAGACCTATACTGGCAGATAATGCGCCAAGAGTAAGACTGAAAAGGTTACGCACTTCCCTGTTTTTGCTAAAGGAAGAAAGTAGTTTCGTAATGCTCACTTTGGGCATTCTTCTGGAGGGGTGAATAGATTCTTGCATAAACTGATAACTAAAAAATGACCAACCTTGCGGAAGGAAGAAGATAGATTTCTCTTAAGGATCCTACATAAAAGTAGCAAGTCAGGCTAAATGTTGTAGCCCTTCCCAAATACGCCTGATAATTTGACTTTTTCCTCTGATCTTTCTTGCCTAAACAGAAATCATGGTTCTGAAGTGGAAGCATTTCTTCTTCGCCTGCATAATTCTATTACCGTCTCACCTATTCAGTCAACTCACCATAAGTGCCCAGGTCCGTCCCCGTGCGGAGTACAGGGATGGTTTTAAGACACCAGCAAACACCCTGGATGAAGCCGCTTATTTTGTAGAACAAAGAAGTCGCCTGACCTTTGATTGGGTAGATTCCACCTATGAGGTAAGGCTCTCTTTTCAGGATATTCGACTCTGGGGAGAAAGCCCTCAGGTAGTGAAACAGGAAGATGGTAATACATTCCTAAATGAAGCCTGGATTCTCTATAAAGCGAAGCCCGGTCTGAAGCTTAAGATAGGTCGGCAAGCCCTTTCTTACGATAATCAGCGGATACTAGGTGCCTTGGAGTGGGCCCAGCAAGCCAGGCGGCATGATGCAGTCCTGGCCATACTCACCAACAAGAAAAAGTCAGTAGATCTACATCTAGGGGCGGCCTTTAACCAGGATGATGAGGTAGCTGAACCTGCCTTTCTCCAAAGTCCCTCGGCAGGCTTTTATGCTGTATCCGGGAACTATAAGTTTATGCAGTTTGCCTGGTTTCATCAGAAGGGTGAGCAGGCTTCTTTCTCCCTGCTTGGGCTCAATACCAGCTGGCAAAATCAGGATACCACTACCAGCTCTCGCTATACCTTAGGTGGAAATATAAAACTAAACCTAAGTCCTGAGCTTAGCTTGGCAGGAGACGCCTATTATCAGGGAGGAAAGTTTGGAAATCGTAATCTACAAGCCTATCTGGCTGGCATACGTCTAAGTTGGAAACCGTCTACTACCCACACTTTTGGTCTGGAACAGATCTCAGGCTCTGACACGGATTTGTCTTCCTCGGATGCGCTAACCCATTTTCTACCAGACTTTGGGACTAACCATGCCCATAATGGCTTCATGGACTACTTCTTTGTGGGTCCCTCTAACGGGACTGTAGGAGTTACAGATGTCTTTCTGAAGAATACTTTCCCCCTAAAAAAGGGAAGTCTGAAGGTGCATCTTCATCATTTTCTGGCTGCCTCTGAACAAATAAATGGTAATGGCGAAAAGCTAACCAACCATCTAGCCAATGAGGTGGATCTTGTCTATCAATGGGTGCCCAGGAAAGGGATCCTAATCCACCTTGGCTACAGTTTTCTAAGAGCTACAGATAGTATGCTGGAACTCAGAAACCGAAACCGAAAAGACAATCACTGGGCATGGATGATGATAAGTGTCTCTCCCAGGATGAGTTTGAAGAAGGACAAATAACCTTAGAGGCTATTGACTCTCCTCAAGAAACAGTACGATTTTATCTGCAGTTTCCACTAATGCCATACTTAAGGCTTGTTGTTCAGCCTCCTTTCTTAGTTCCTGCACATCCATATTAGCAGAGGACTTTACCAGTAATTTTTCTTTTGTCGTTATGGTCGTAAAGGGAACTACGCCTGTTCTGATATCCAGTATGACTGCTTCCACCGTAGCAAAGGCTTTAGCTTCGTTTTTCTTGAACACCTTATATCTGTAGTAGATGTCGCTGGTAGTCTTAAACACCAGTAATAGGTCTGCTTGTACCCTCACCGCTGACTCTCTGAGGTTGGTAATACTGGGGGATACGCTGGTCAGGATGGAAGGCATTAAGATGGTTTTTACCACCTTATCAGATGCTTTCATTTTACCTGAAAGTGTATCCAGGTAAGTCTGCTTCAATTTGAGGTATTCCTCATCATAACTCCAGGAATTATAGTACTTGCTGATGGAGTGCTCCCCAAAATTATAAATCGCCATCCTGGCTTTTTCAGGTAAGCTTATTTCCCCTTCCAGCAAACCCTGAATATCTTCCTCAGAGATGGTGCTGGATTGATCCTGGAACAGAGACTCTGTGATGGGATCCACTGCCCCAGCAGCTTCTTGCCTCAGGTGAGATGACTGTGGCGGATAATGGGTTCTACAAGAACACAGACCGGTAATAAAAATAAGTAGACTTAGGTAAGTATATCTCATAAGAGAAAATAGGAAGAATAAGCCTGCTTATCCATCCCAAAATGAGTTCCTCTCCGTGAAACTATTAGCATTACTTCCTCTTTCTTCTGCGCTTACTTTTGGACTTACCTTTAGGGCCACCGTTTTCCTGGAAGAAGCCTTTCTTCTTCTTTCCATAAGGTCTTCTGGGTGCTGGATTTTCTGCCGCTTTTGAACGCTCTATAGAGAGTTCTATTCCTTCAAAATGAGCCCCTTGTAAAGAATCTATCAACCTCGAACTTTCCCCTTCCTCAATCTCGAAGAAGCTGAACTTTCGCATGATTTCGATTTTCCCTATTTCTGCTTTGTTAGAATCCAGTCCTTCATTGACCAGTCCTATAAGTCTGGCTGGCGTAAGGTGATTCTTTGATCCCACATTGATGAACAAGCGTGAAAAAGAGGGTCTTCTGCGTCTTGAGAATCCATCCCTATCTCCAAAGTCCCTATCCCGCTCTCTTTCCCTTCTCCTTCTATCTGGTATATTCAGATCCCTGGCATCCTTATAATAGGCCAGAAAGCGATTAAACTCAGCAGATACTACATGCTCTATGAGGTCCTCCTTAGTGAGCGTAGACAGTTTCTCATGTATGGTAGGCAGAAAGGGCTCAATCTGCTGCTTATCAACCTCTACCTTCTCTATTCTATCTATCAGGGCTAGTAACTGCACAGAACAGATCTCTTGTCCGCTGGGAACCATCTCCTGCTTAAACCTAACCCCTGAAGCTCTTTCTATATCCCTGATTTTTCTTTTCTCCCGGGTATGAGTAATGGCCACAGAGATCCCCTTCTTTCCGGCTCTACCTGTACGACCACTCCTGTGCGTATAGGTTTCAGCCATGTCAGGCAGGGTAAAGTTAATCACGTGCGTGAGGTCATCCACATCCAGTCCTCTTGCAGCTACATCAGTGGCTACCAGGATTTGGATTTGGCGTCTTCTGAACCTTCTCATGACTTCATCCCGCTGTGCCTGAGACATATCACCGTGTAATGCGTCTGCACTGTATCCATCATCTGCCAGCTTTAAGGCTATATCTTTTGTCTCTTTCCGGGTTCTACAGAATACTATTCCATAGATATCCGGGTTCAAATCTGCCAATCTCTTCAACACTTCATACTTATCCCTTGCTGAGACTACATAAAAAACATGTTCCACAGAGTCAGCCCCCCTATTCCTGGCAGCTACTGAAAGCTGGATGGGGCTATCCATGTAGGTACGCGTAACATCTATGATTTCTCTGGACATAGTTGCTGAGAATAGCAATGTTTGCTTTTCTACCGGAGTCTCTGCCAGTATGGTTTCCAGGTCGTCCTTGAATCCCATAGTAAGCATCTCATCAGCCTCATCCAGTACCACTCTTTCTACATTGGCCAACTTTAGTACTTTTCTTCTGATAAGGTCTACTGTCCTTCCTGGTGTCCCTACCACTATCTGAGCACCTCTTTTCAGGCCACTTATCTGTTTGTCTATACTTGAGCCTCCGTATACAGCCTGTATTTTCAGGCCTTTAACATGCTTGCTATAGTCCGAGAGATCATTCGCTATCTGAAGGCATAGTTCTCTGGTAGGACAAAGTATAATAGCCTGAGTATGTCTCTCTTCCACGCTTACCAGTTCTATCAATGGTAGACCAAAGGCAGCGGTTTTTCCAGTTCCAGTTTGGGCGAGGGCAATCACATCCTGGTCAGAGGAAAGGATATGAGGAATCGTTTTTGCCTGTATGGGGGTAGGTTTCTCAAAGCCTAGTTCCTGGATACCTGCTAAAATTTCTTCACTTAATCCCGTTTCTACAAAATTCTCCATGTACAAATTCTAAGCCCCAAAGGTGGGATTTTTCACGATAGGATGCGTGAAAAAAGATGAAATATTAAAAAATTGTGAAGAAATTAGAGGGAAAGTGGAAAGGAAGGTAAAAATTTAAAGAAAATTATACAAATACCATTTAATTCTCTTACCTTCATGATAAGTTCATAAGATGAAAAGTCTGTCTGGGCTTATTTTTTCACATTAACTTTTTTTGATGAACATTTTTGTAGCGAGATTAAATTTCAACACTCACGAATCTGACCTGCAGCAAGCTTTTGAGGAATTTGGAGTAGTTGATTCTGTGAAAATCATCACAGACAAATTTACTGGCAAATCTAAAGGCTATGGCTTTGTAGAAATGCCAAATGACGAAGAAGGTCAAGTAGCTATTGACAACCTGAACGACCAAGAATTTGACGGAAGAGTAATTGTAGTAAAGAAAGCTGAACCAAGAGAAAGAAGAGATGATCGTGGTGGATACGGAAACCGCGGTGGTGGCGGTGGTGGCGGCTATGGCAGAAGATATTAAGATCTAATCAAAATATTTTTTGGGCTCGGGCTGTCTGTTTTACAGACAGCCCTTACTTTTTTACCTTCTCCTGTATACTTTTCCCAGATCCTCTGCAAACAGTATAAAGGGATCCTTACTAAATGTAACAAAGTCAGCTGCACTCCCATGTCCGGGATAGGGTCCGTAATGATGTGAAGTTCTGGCATTCCTCCATACCATTAACCAGGAGATCTTAGAAGCTACTGGGTCATTCTTAATAGGGCTAAGTACTTTCTCTGTCCACCATGTAGGATCTGGAATACTTTCCAGTCCGGTTTCA
Organism: Bacteroidota bacterium; assembly: GCA_038520955.1. GTDB lineage: Bacteria > Bacteroidota > Bacteroidia > J057 > J057 > JBCBKZ01. Next base: position 7,924 of record JBCBKZ010000176.1, read on the forward strand.
CTCATGGTAGCAATTTTCCCCTTGTCCTGCGCCAATTCCACCACTATTCTAAGCCTCCTCAACATATCCTCCGTATTCCCCCCATTCTTAAAGTCGTGGTAATCATCTATCCCCAGTATATCTACATACTCATCACCAGGATACCTTTCCAGATAGTGTTCCTTGCTGTCAACTATGTCTGGCGAATAACAGTAGAGAAGATTATGAAGGTCTTTGGTGTCTCGTAGATATTCTACCGTGAAGCGGAAGAGCTGCTTGTACTCCTCCTCAGTACAATGGTCTTTCCCCCACCAAAACCAACTACCTGTATGTTCATGAAATGGCCTAAATACTATGGGGATGGTTCTTTTCTTTAAGAATCCTACTGTTAGGTCGTTCACAAAGTCTGCAAAGAGGTCAAGCTTCCTCAGATAAGCATCATGATGTTCTCCTCCGGGAAGGATGGTACTTACTACCTTCTCCCCTACTTCCCAACTATCCCCTCCTGTCACAAAGTTATCTACGTGCCAACTGATTTCATTGATCCCTCCAAGTTTATAGGCCTGTTTCATCCAACCTTTCATATGCTCAAAGGAGACAGAATCTATATTCAGAGGGGATTTTCCCAGCTTACTCATTTCCCAACCAAAGATGGCAGGGTATTTTCCGGAAACCATTTCCACATCAGACCTCTTCTTATGCCATCCTCGCCAGCCCACACCATAGGCCAGGGCATCCTGATGTCCGAATAATACACGCTTGGGTGCCAGCTTACTTAAGTTCTGATACAAGGCTACCGTTTCAGGACTGGCATCCCTATCTACCAAACTTTGGGAAAAGCCAGTTAGGGAAGCGAAACTAAACAGTAACATAAATAGGAATGTAGGGAAAAAGCCTGGTTGTCTCATGATTGTATTATTGGCAAGGAAAGTATCGTTTAGTTTAATTTATCGTCTTATCCTTCTTCAAATAAAGCTACCAAAACCTTCTGAATTTACCATTCTTTGAGTTAGATGTGTAGGCATCTCATCAGCCAGTAACTAGAATAATTTCGCGCTTTTAACAACTTCAAAGCTGATTTTGGCAAGAATGAAACAAACACCCCTCAAGTTTGGAACGTTCTAGGTAGAATCATTACCTCAATCATTACTACTTTTGAAATGTATCTTTAAGGAACTG
>JBCBKZ010000177.1:0-9031 GCA_038520955.1 Bacteroidota bacterium
ACATCTTTGGCTCAGAACGTTCTTATGGGCTAATGATTCCCAAGATTAAGGTGCCTACCCTGATTTGGATTCAGGGGAACCTCACCGTCTATGCTGCCAAGTGGTATAGCGGAATTACCAGAACGGAGATAAATAAATATACTAAGCTGAAAACCTTCCTTAATGGCATGAGCTGGAACCACCAATATGTTCGTACCATGAAGGCAGCCGCAAGGGAGCAAAAAATATTTGCCGGATGTAAGTACTTCACTGGGCGTACTCAGTGGGACAAAAGAATTGCCAGTGTGCTTTCTCCCGGTTCTTCTTACTTCCATTGTGAAGAGTTGATGAGAGAAGCCTTTTATGAGCGGCAGTGGGACAATCCGGCTACAGGAAACGAACTCAAGCTGTTCACCACCATCAGAAGTAACATTTATAAGGGACTGGAGAACATATGGGAAACTTCCATGCACCTTCAGAGAATAGGCAAAGGGAAGATTTCCTGGAAGCTGGCAGGTATAAGTGAGAATGAGGAATTGTCTCAGCTGATGGTAAAGAAGTACAAGAAAACAGCCAAAGAGATTGGATTGGAACTATTGGGTAAGGTGGATGCCAACAGACTAGTAAAGGAACTGTGCGAGACCAATGTCTTTGTACATCCGTCTCATATAGATAACAGCCCTAATAGTGTGTGCGAAGCTATGGTGATGGGCGTACCCGTAGTATCTACTTATGCGGGCGGTATTCCCAGCCTCATGCAGGATGGGAAGGAAGGACTGATGGTTCAGGATGGAGATAGTTATGCCATGGCCGGAGCCATCATGGAAGTATGGAACTCGCCTGAACTGGCTAGATTCTTTAGTGAGAATGCACGCAAAAGAGGGTTGGAAAGAAATGATTCACAAGCTATCATATCCAGACTCTTTGAGATATATGAAGAAGTATTAAGACAGGAGAAAGGGATCACATTTCAACAAGCTTAATATGGACACAGTAGCTAAAATGAGCGGCGTACAGAAGCTCAAGAAGGATTTCTCTGGGACTATATTCGCTCGGGTCAGGAAATATCAACTCAAGCTCATCTCTGGTATCCCCACTTTCAGAACTTATTTTCTGGCTAAGATGATGGGAATTAAGGTAGAGAAGTGCGTTAGGTTTTTTGGTATGCCTATCCTGAGGAGAGCGCCATTTGGCGTAATTAAAATAGGGAAGAAGTGCACCTTCAGGTCGGATAAGATCTCTAATCTGATAGGGCTAAACAGAGCTTGTGTGCTGGATGCCCACAGACCTCAAGCCATCATAGAAATAGGGGAAAATTCTGGCTTTAGTGGAACCGTAATTGCGGCTGCTGAGAAGATAGTCATCGGTAAAAACGTAAAATGTGGAGCGAACTCCACCATTACAGATTTTGACTGGCATTGGGTAGATCCCAAAAGAAGAGATGAAAATGGGTCTAAGACTAGCCCTGTGTACATAGAAGATAATGTCTGGCTAGGATTAAATGCCATAGTCCTCAAAGGAGTGAGAATAGGAGAGAATAGCATCATTACGCCTAATAGCGTAGTGGTAAAAGATATTCCCGCTAATGTGATAGCCGGTGGGAATCCCTGCAAAGTGATAAAAGAGTTGTAATTCTTTAGGAGCAATAATTGACTAACCAAAACCTATATATCGTACACCTTGGTGTCTCCGGATTCCCTATCGGGTTTGGAAGCATTCAACGACTCATTTTGCTTTATAAGGGACTTCAGCATGCGGGTGCCAATGTATTGGTGATTAACCGCACTGCCATGCATGCGAAGAATAAAGAGATTAGTAGAGAAGGGGTATTTGAGGGAGTTCCCTACGTATATACCAGCCCGGATATTTACAGGAGGAAGGGCTTTCTCAAGAGAAAAAAATCAGACCTCCTAGGGAGAATAGGAGAGTACAAACTCCTTAGGAAGTTAAAAAAGGAAGGGAAACTGGATGCTGCCTCAGTATATCTGACAGGTAGACTTGGCCAACTTCTATACTATAGATTCCTCTCTCGCTTACTGAGGTTTCCTATTATTCTCAGTTATGTGGAGTATCGTTCTGCCATAGAGAACAGGAAATCCAAGAAGAAGTGGATCCAGTGGAATGATAAGATGTATGATAAACATTCCGCTAAATATGCAGATGGCGTTCTCCCTATCAGTGAATTCCTGATGGAAGCTACCAAAAAGCAGTCGCCTAGCACAGCTGTCATCAAGAGTCCGGTCATTACAGATTTTGACCGTTTTGACCTGGAAGATCATTCTACAGATGATCCGGTTAAGTTCCTGTATGTAGGTGCCGCCAGTTACAGAGAGCTCATCACCTTTGTGTTGAGATCCTTTGAAATGCTGGAAGGAAAGGCAGAACTCCATATGGTGTTGGGAGGAAGTAAATCTCAGTTTGAGCCAGCAAAAGAATATGTCTCTGGTCTCAAGAAAAAGGAAGCTATTTATCTCTATCATAACATAGAGGACTGGGAGATCCCGGTGAAAATGTCAGAGGCTAATGCACTCCTCATCCCTCTTAGACCCAACGTACAAGATGAGGCACGATTCCCACATAAGGTAGGCGAATATGTAGCCTCAGGTAAGCCGCTTATCACCACTAACTATGGAGAGATCCGCCACTATTTTGAAGATGGGAAGAATGCCCTGATAGCGGATGAGTACTCCGAGCGCTTATTCGCGAATAAAATGGAGGAGGTCATCAATTTCCCCGCCAAGGCAGCAGAGATAGGTAAAGGAGGGCAGGCATTAGGGAAAAAATACTTTGATCACAAAAAACACGGAGTAGAACTCCTGAACTTTATAAAAGAAATATTAGGTGTCAAAAATGTATCCTATACCAGTGAAGTCAATGAAAATCATCATGGTCATAGACAGCCTACGTAAGGGGGGAAAAGAACGTAGGTTGGTAGAGTTGCTCAAAGGTTTGGACCAGATTTCTGATGTCCAGGTTGAGTTAGTGATCCTTGCTAATGAGGTCCATTTTGACCTGGTTTACCAGTTGGATATTGGCGTACACGTAATTGAGAACGCCAACAAAAAGAATTTGAAAACACTGTCAAGACTGAAGGAGATATTCACCTCTTTTAATCCTGACATAGTTCATAGCTGGGGATCTATGTCTTCAGTATATGCACTTCCCATGGCTAAACTGGTGAAAGCCAAGTTTATCAATGCCATGATCTCAAACGCACCTGCATCAGTCAGTCTACTGGACAAAAAGATGCTGCGTTCCCGTTTGACTTTCCCTTTCTCTGATGCGGTCATAGCTAACTCTAAAGCAGGTTTAGCTTCTTATAAAGCGCCTGAAGCCAAAAGCTACTGCTTCTACAATGGTTTTGACTTTAACCGGATTCATGAGCTGGAGAATACTGGGTCAGTAAGAGAGAGATTTGGGATAGAGACTGAGTATGTAGTGGGGATGGTGGGTGCCTTTGAGGATAGAAAAGACTACGATACCTATCTGAAAGCCGCCATGGAAATCTGCCTGAAGAGAGATGATGTAACCTTTATCTCAGTAGGAGGAGGAAATAATCTGGAGATGTGCAAGCAGATGATTCCAGATCAGTTAAAAAGTAGAATCGTTTTCACAGGCCTTCAATCAAATGTGGAGTCCATTGTGAACGTATTTGATATAGGTGTACTGAGTACAGATCCAGCAGTCCATGGAGAGGGTATCTCTAACGCTATCATGGAATACATGGCCATAGGTAAGCCGGTGGTAGCCTCTGATAGTGGGGGAACCAAGGAGATTATTCTTAATGGAGAAACAGGCTTTGTAGTTACCGGAAGAGCAATCAATGAGTTTGTGGAGAAGATAAGCTGGTTACTGGATCATCCTATCCGTTCAAAAGAGATGGGACAGTTAGGTAGTCAGCGTGTAAGAGACATGTTCAATCTGGATGAGATGGTAGATAATTACATGGGTCTCTACCAGCAAATTTTAGGAACTAACTAATTCTAACAGTCGAGCGATAAGTTACGATGAAAATAGCATTAGAACAGGAAACCATTGCCAAGTTAAATGTCCTCACTACCCACAAGAAGGAGGGTACAGTGAAGGGAGAATTTCCTGATTTTCTGATCATAGGTCCACAAAGGACCGGAACCACCTGGCTGGTAGCCAATCTACGTTACCATCCCGAATTACAGATGTCTTACCCTAAGGAGTTATACTTCTTCAACAGACTGAAGCTGAAGGAGAATAAGTATTCCAGACATTATTATGATTTCAGGTGGCATCTGATCTGGAAAAAGCCTGCGACCTTTTTTCGTGAAGTGGTGAAGGTATTCTTCTTCGACTGGTTTAAGACGGGATGGTTCAAGGCCAATGAGCTTGAATGGTACATGCGTTTCTTTCAGGATGATTTCATTTCTCGTTACAGCAAGAAGAGAGAGAATGTGGAGCGGGCGCCATCAGACTTGAAGCCTAAGATGATAGGAGAAGCTACAGCTACCTACGCCATCTTGGATGAAGATGTGATTCAGGACATCATGACCATCAATCCTGATATGAAGGCCATTCTGATTGTGAGAGATCCGGCAGAAAGAGCCTGGTCGCACGCCAAGAAGGACTTAGTAAGAAATGCCTTCAGAAGCATGAATGAAACCAGCAAAGATGAGTTTGCCTCCTTTTTTACCAAGGAAGAACAGCTCAAGTGTGGAAACTATACAGGAAACATAGAGAAATGGTCTCATTACCTGAAGCCTGAGAATCTGTTCGTAGGATTCTACGATGACATTCAACTTAGACCTGCGGAGATGCTCATGGACTTATTTGAGTTTCTGGGTGTAACGGCAGATGAGAAGTTTGTCAGTCCCAAGGCTACTCAGATCATTAATGGTACGGGTCCTTCCAGGATACCGGCTGAGTATAAGACCATGTTAGACGATATTTTTAAAGAAGAGAAAGAAAGAATAAAAGTCAGCTACGATAGAAGCTGGTCATAAACCTATGAAGAAGGTTTGTATCATCATAAGATCCTTAGCTAACGGAGGAGCAGAGAAACAGAGCGTTCTACTGGCCAAGGCGTTGCATGATCGCTATGAGACCTGGCTGGTGATTCTGAGCAAAGATCCCTGCCATGAGAAGCACATGAACACCATCACAGAAACGGGTATCAACCACCTCTTTCTGGAGGGAGGACTTCTTCAGAAGGCCAAGTTATTCAAGAAATTTCTTCAGGAGAAAAGCATAGATGTTCTATTCTCCTACCTTCCTAGTGATACTGTGTTTGCAGGATTAGTAGGGAAGTGGAGTGGAGTTCCTTTTGTGAATGGGGGCGTGAGAAATGCAGAAATTCCTAAGAAGAAGCTGCTGGCACTAAAACTCATGCACAATCTGGTGTTGGATTATTCTATCTCTAACTGCTACTCAGGTTCTGAGAAGTTTGTTGAGTTTGGCTTTAATAAAGAGAAGATGCTGGTTCTTCCTAATGGGCTGGAACTAAGGCAGGAACCTATTACCAGAGAGGAAACGGATACAGTACACATTCTTTCAGTGGGAAGGTTTGTAGAGCAGAAGGATTATCCTACTGCTATCAAGGCTATAGCCATGTTGACGAGAGAATACACCCTGGGGAATAAGTTTACTTATACCATTCTCGGATATGGAGAAGAAGAGCAAACTATTAGAAGGGAGATAGCTGCTCATCAATTACAGGATGTAGTGGAAGTGGTCATTAATCCACCTAACGTGATGGATTACTACAGGCACGCACACATTTACCTGTGTACCTCCATCTTTGAGGGACTGTCTAATTCTATCATGGAAGCCATGAGTTTCTCATTGCCATTGATAGCTACAGATGCTGGAGATAATGATAGGCTGGTAGGCTCTAAGGACAATGGCTACCTACTTCCTATCAAGGATCATAAGGCCATAGCAGAGGCTTTAGCAGAGCTGATTACTAGTGCAAAAATCAGAAATAAAATGGGTGAGCGCTCTTACCAGCGTTTACAGGAGAAATATACCTTTGAAAAATTCAAAGAGAATTATATATCATTGATTGAAAATATATCAAGATAAAATATCTCTTTAATAAGTAATATAAAACCGTTATATTATTGAGACAAACGATCGGTATGCAGAAAATTAAGGTCGCTATAATCGGAGTAAAGTATTTCCCTTCTCGTGGTGGTGTGAGTAGAGTGGTGGAGGACACCCTTATGAACCTCAAGGACAGATTCGAATTTACCATATACTGCTATTCACATGCTGAAGCAGAGGGACACATCCCCGGCGTCAAGGTGATACAGATTCCTGAGCACTCCTTCGGGGGAGCGGGGGTATTCATGTACTACTGGAAGTGTACCCAGCATGTGCTTAAGCATGGGGATTACGATCTCGTACACGTTCATAAGACGGATGCGGCCTACTTCGTGCCCATGCTGGCCAAGAAGTTTGAGGTGATAGCTACTTCACATGAGGCCCCTTACAAAAGGGACAAGTGGAGCAGTTTAGGGAAAGCCTATTTCAGAAAGATGGAGAAGACCTTCATGTCATCTGAAGCATTACTGACGTCTATCTCCAAGCCATTGGCGGACTTTTACGAGGAGAAATACGGCCGTGAAGTGATGTTCATTCCTAACGGAGTGGATACAGAGGTTCACTTAGACTTTGACAGAGCCAGCCAGTTTCTGGAGAAGAATAGTGTGAATGGACCTTTTGTGTTCTTCGCAGCCAGAAGAATCATGGGGACCAAGGGCTGTCATCATATGCTGAAAGCCCTCAAAAAGGTAAACTATCAGGGGAATGTAGTAATAGCGGGCGATATGACCCAGCTACCTGCATACTCCAAGCAGCTGGAAGAGATGTCCAAGGGCATGAATGTACATTTCATCGGGTATGTAGATTCTAAAGAGGCCCTGCTGGCATTGGTAGATCAGTCAGAGTTCTTCTTCTTCCCATCAGAAACAGAAGGGATGTCCATCATGCTACTGGAAGTAGCGTCTGTAGGAACTCCCGTCATCTGTAGTGATATTCCTGAGAATACAGCCGTATTCGATGAGGATGAAGTGCTGTACTTCACCAATAAAGATGCAGATGACTTAGCGGAGAAATTCACCTGGGCACAAGTCAACAGAGAAGAAATGGCCAACAAAGCTGCCAGAGCCAAACTACGTATCTCCAAGCAGTACGATAGAATGGCCGTAGCAGAACGTTACGCAGAGCTTTATGAATCAACTGCCAAAATAGCTTCTCCTGACCTAGTATAATTAATATGTGAGAATACCTGATCGTGTAAAAGAAGCTATTCTCTAATATAGATTAACAGTTAATGGTTTAAAATAAGTGCTAGCAGGGGAGGGCCGTTCCTCCACGGGTTGTGGGGGGATAGAAGCGTAGCATTGGAGGAACAATGCATTTTTGTTTACTTTTTTTGCTACGGAAAAAAGTAAATCCAGCGGAAGGCGACGTAGCACTTGAAAACTCAATTGACAAATAAAGACTAAAGTTATTTTGACCTCTAACAGCATTTGTATAAACACCTATGCAGCCTAAAATAGCGTTTATCAAGCTAGGGAGTTTTTCCCACATCAACGATTCTGTGCTCGACATTCTTAGGTCCCAGTTCCCCAATGTTCAGATAGATGTGATAGACATCTGGGATGACATCACCTCCAAGACGGATCCGGTGAACATGCTAATGACGGTCAAAGATTATGGAGGTGATCTGTTGGCAGGGAAAAAGAAGCTGAAGAAAAGTGTAACCCGTACGCCTTACTTATTTCACAAGGTAAGAAAGGGTATTCGTAAAAAGCTGGAAGGAAAGAACTATCTCTTCACCTTCCAGACGCAGTCCTTATTCGACTGTAGCATACCGGGGACCCCTCATTTTCTATATACAGACCATACTCACCTGGTCAACCTGACCTATCCAGGTTTCACGGAGAAAGACCTATTCTCTTCTGAGTGGAGAGAACTGGAGAAAGAAGTATATCAGAATGCGACCATCAACTTTACCATGAGCACGCACATCCAGCGTTCCATGATAGAGCAATATGATTGCAAGCCTGAGCAGGTAGCCTGTGTGTTTGCTGGTAATAATGTGATGCCGGAAGGAGACAAGCCTACCAACCCAGCGCAATACAGAAGTAAAGACATTCTCTTTGTGGGGGTAGACTGGGAGAGAAAAGGTGGACCCGCCTTGGCCAAAGCCTTTGAGAAGGTGGTACAGGCGCATCCAGATGCTAAGCTGACGGTAGTAGGTACCAGCCCAGAACTTGATCATCCCAACGTCAATATCGTAGGGCGTATCCCCAAAACGGAAGTAGGAAGTTACTATGAGAAAGCAGCCATTTTCTGCCTGCCTACTACGCTGGAGCCATTTGGGATAGTGTTCTGCGAGGCACTCAGCTATAAGCTCCCCATCATAGCTACCAACATAGCCGCCATACCAGACTTCGTCAGTGAAGGCGACAACGGCTTCATGGTAGACGTGAATGATGCAGATACATTGGCAGACCGACTCATCTTCCTGCTGAATGATGCCAGCATCTGCCAGGAATTTGGCGAGAGAGGCTTCGAACTAGGTAAGGAGCGCTACACCTGGCAAAATACAGGCATCCGCATCCGAAGACATATAGAGGAAGCACTGGGCGTGCTTTCATAGAAATTCACCTCCTTTTCACGGGCGAATGAATTCACCCCTACATCCGTAGCGGCGAATTCATTCGCCTTTTTTTGTTGCTATTAACAGGGTACAGTTGGGTCCATCAGGAACACAGGCGAAATATGTTTCGCCACTACCAGATAGGTTTGCCATCCCGTTGGGCTAGTGCATAAGGACCGCAGGGTCAAATGGGACCTCGCGAAGCACTTGAACCCCTCCACACAAGCTCACATCCCCTTTAGAAAAGGGATGCGCTGCCATTCTAGTAAGTAGGTTTGCAGGGTTGTTTCCTTCCAGAGGGAAAGGAGGAGGTGGGGGATGGTTCCTAAGGTTGGGTCCATCAGGAACGCAGACGAAATATGTTTCGCCACTACCATATAGGTTTGCCATCCCGTTGGGCTAGTGCATAAGGAC
>JBCBKZ010000178.1:0-9020 GCA_038520955.1 Bacteroidota bacterium
CTGAATGGAATCTTTGCCGGAAGCCAGCCCGGCATTATTGATGAGAATATCTATATCTCTCCAGGATTCAGGTAGAGATTGGATGGCGCGTTGGACTTGATCCAGATTTCTGATGTCGAAATTTAGTGGGAGAATACTGGCGGGAAGACTATCCCGAAGTTCTTGTAGTCTTTCAGCCCTTCTTCCTGTGAGTATGAGTCTATCGCCCTGTTTGGCGAAAGATTTAGCTATGGCTAGCCCAATTCCAGCAGTAGCCCCTGTAATCAGTACGGTTTTATTCATGGAGTATGTAAAAATCAGTTGTCGCTATAGCTAGGTTCCAGGTAGGTTCCCCCTGGCTGGTACGCAGCTAATTGGCTCTGCTCTAATTTACACGTTATCCAGGCATCTTCAAGTTGAGCTTTGATTTTTTCATAAAACCTTATGGCAGGTTCATTCCAGTTTAATACATGCCACCTCATCTGGCAGACATCTTTCTGCTTAGCATGAAGGATAAGTTTGTCGAGTAATTTTTGGCCTATGCCTTTCCTTCGGTAAAACTCTGTTACCACCAGATCATCCAGGTAAAGTTGTTTCCCTTTCCAGGTGGAGTACCCTATGTAGAAAATGGCTACTCCTACAATTTCCCGTTGGGGCGTGACAGCCACAAAGGTGTCGAAGAGAGGGTTATCCCCGAATCCATCACGAGCCAGCTTTTCTGGGGAAGTGTCTATTTCATGGCCGGCCTTTTCATAAACGCCTAGCTCTTCAACAAGGGAGAAGATGGCTTCTACGTCGCCGATGTGGCCTTTTCGTATGTGTACTGTTTCCATAATGAGTCTTCATCAGTGCATATAGCAGTCAGTTCTGAACGGCTTCTGCTAACCATTTGAGGTAAGCCGGGTTGGATTCCTCCAAAGCCCAGGAAATGACACAAGGGACATCATAGTTGTGCAATTTCTGTACCTCTTCTATAAGATCTTCCATTTTGCTGGCCTGAGTTTTGGCTACTAGCACACATTCATTATCCTCTACTATCTCCCCTTTCCACCAATACATGCTTTTCATGCCGGAAAGAATGTTGGTACAGGCAACGAGCTTTTTCTCAAGTAACCCCCTGCTTATTTGTACCGACTCAGAGACATTCTTACATGTGATGTAGACAAAACGCATTTCCATGCATTCTAAAATAACTAATTTTTAACTCTAATGGTATTATTATCTTAGCATACTCATAATTCATTTAATGGAACGAAAAATAGCCGATATTAGAAAAGACTATACCCTTCATGAACTATCAGAAAATGAAGTGGCCTCAGATCCCATTTTGCAGTTTAATGGCTGGTTTCAGGAAGCCGTAGAAGCTAAGGTAAATGAACCCAATGCCATGTCTCTAGGAACAGCAGTGGATGGACAGCCTTCCGTAAGAATAGTCTTACTCAAAGGGATAGATGAAAAAGGATTTCGTTTCTACACAAACTATCAGAGTGCGAAGGGAGAACAGCTCAAGCAAAACCCTAAAGCTGCTCTAACCTTTTTCTGGCCTGAACTGGAAAGGCAAGTAAGAATAGAGGGAGTGGTAGAAAAACTTACAAATGAAGCTTCTGATACCTACTATAACAGCAGACCCAAAGGGAGTAGGGTAGGCGCATGGTCTTCCCCTCAAAGTCAGGTGATCCCTGATAGAGAAGTCTTGGAAGAGAGAGTAGAAGAGTACAGCCAGAAGTTTGAGCATACAGAAGAGGTTCCCAGACCGGATTTTTGGGGTGGGTATGTACTTAGGCCTACCATAGTAGAGTTTTGGCAGGGTAGACCCAGCCGCTTACATGACCGGATTCGCTACCGTCTTTCGGAAGATAAGAGCTGGATCATAGAAAGACTGGCTCCCTAGTGGGATTCTCTTTTGACTTCTGAGCCAGAATTTCCTCTGAGAAAATCCAGATCTGTTCCCAGGTGGGCCTGTTCTACATGGTCCAGGTAGAGCTTTACATACCCTCGGTGGAAGCCTAAATCTGGCGGAGACCAGGATTTTCTTCTTTCTGCCAGTACCTCCTCTGATACCAGTAGTTCCAAGCTGCGGTTAGCCACATCTACCTCTATCATATCTCCATTTTCTACCAAGGCCAGGGTACCCCCTGCAGCAGATTCGGGAGAGACGTGTAGAAATACAGTCCCGAAGGCGGTTCCACTCATTCTCCCATCAGAAATACGGACCATATCAGTGATGCCCTGTTCCAGGAGCTTTTTAGGGAGACCCATATTGCCTACTTCCGGCATGCCTGGATAGCCTTTGGGGCCTACATTTTTGAGAACCAATACTGAATCAGCTGTTACATCCAACTCAGGATTATCTATTCTGGCTTTATAGTCTTCAATATCTTCAAACACTACCGCCTTACCCTTATGCTGCATAAGTGATGCCGTAGCTGCAGAAGGCTTGATGATAGCCCCCTCTTCGCATAAATTTCCTCTGACCACCACTATGCCGGATTCTTCTTTTACCGGATCATCTATGGGCTTTATCACCCTGTCATCATATAATTCTGCTTTCTCAAGGTTTTCTTTTACCGTTTTCCCACTAATAGTGAGAATGTCAGTATGGAGCTTCTCTCCTAGCTCTTTCATAACTGCGGGAAGTCCTCCTGCATAGTAGAATTCCTCCATGCGGTATTCTCCAGAAGGATTTAGGTTGGCCAGAAGGGGTACATTAGCTGATAGCTTGTCGAAGTCATCCAGTTCCAGTTCTACGCCCATTCTACCGGCGATAGCTAATAAATGTAGAACGAAGTTAGTAGAACCGCCTATGGCAGCATTGACGATGATGGAATTCTCAAAAGCCTTACGGGTAAGTACATCTGACAGTCGCAGGTCTTCATGCACCATCTGTACAATTCGCCTTCCACTAAGGTGGGCTTGTACTCTTCTCCTGGAGTCTGAAGCGGGTATGGCTGCATTTTGAGGTAGAGCTACTCCCAGCGATTCTACCATACATGCCATAGTGGAGGCAGTTCCCATGACAGCACAGTGCCCTCTACTTCTACACATACAGGCTTCCGCTTCAAAGAACTCCTCATCTGTCATTTCTCCCTTACGGTAGGCTTCACTAAACTACCACACCTGTGTGGTGCCTATATCCTTCCCTCTGTATTTTCCATTCAGCATAGGCCCTCCTGATAAGACAATAGTAGGAATATCTACGCTACAAGCACCCATCAGAATGGAAGGCGTGGTTTTATCGCAGCCTCCTAGTAGAACTACTCCATCTACGGGATTGGCGCGTATGCTCTCTTCCGCATCCATGCTGGCCAGGTTACGGTATAGCATGGCCGTGGGTCTGATGAGGGTTTCTCCTAAAGACATGACGGGAAACTCCAGGGGCAGCCCACCAGCTTCCCATACGCCTCGCTTGACATATTCCGCCAATTCTCTGAAATGGGCATTGCAGGGAGTTAATTCAGACCATGTATTGCAAATCCCAATGACCGGTCTGTTTTCAAATACATCTTGAGGGAGGCCCTGATTTTTCATCCAGGCACGATAGATAAATCCATCCTTCCCTTTTTTCCCAAACCAATTCTGACTACGGAGTTTTTTTTCTGACATAGTGTGTGTCCAATGTCAGGAAGCTACCTTCTCGGCCTCAGCTTTAATGTGGTCGAGTACCCTGTAGTGAATCTTGTGCAGGATAGCGTCAGACCAAAGCTGCCAATAACGGTTAGGCCAGATTTTGTGCCTGTACCAGGTAGTTCCTGTGAGTTTCACCTGTAGAGAGTCAATGGCTTCCAGTTTAAACTGCCCTTTTTCTGAAAGAAAATATCCGTCAACATGTGCTACATCAATTTTGTCGTAAATACTCCACTCTATCATCGGTGGAGGCTGTTTCTCTACAGAGAAAGCCAAAAGATAAGGTTCATCCCAGGTAGTGATAGGCTCTATGAAAGCACCTGTGGTAAAATGGCATTCTCTAATGGCTCCTACGCCTTTACCTCTGATCTCTGCATGAGTAGGATAAGCTATGCCTGTTTTGAACATCCACTCTGTTGGCTCATCTATTTCTGTGAAGGCTACCAACTGATCCCAAATAGCCTGCTTGTCAGTCTTAATGATAACGGAGGTCTCTACTGAAATTAGTGGCGCCTGTGTAGGAGAAAAGCTTTCAAGGAACCCTAAAAAGAGAATGATGGAGGCCGGAGCAACGACCATGGAAACGGTACCCGCTTGAGAAGGTTTCTTGGAAAGATTATAGGCTATGGAAGCACCCACCCATGTCACCACACCGAAAATAGGAGCGGCCATGCCCAAACAAATAATACCTTCAAAGGCGAGAATGATAATGGAAACGCAACAAATGGCCAGTGTCAGAAAGGCTACTCCCAAGGCTTCTCTATAACTAATGACTCTGTTGTAAGAATGAATTTTAACTGATGCAAAGCCCAAAAAGAAGGGAATACCTACAAATAAACTCCAGCCATATTCTTCCAAATAATTTAGGAAAACACCTGTCAGAATTAGAGAGAATACCGCTACTACGCCTATGGAAACCAATGCACTTCCCAGTTTAGTCCTTGGGATAAATTTCTCCAGCCTGGATTCAGGAAGGCTTTTTTCAGACTCCTCTTTGCTAGGGATCAGGGCTAGTATTCCAAACATGAGGAGGTTAATGAAGGGTAGAAAGAATACCAGTACCCAGTACGGACTTAACTCCGCATCCCGAAGGCGCTTTAACGTGAGAATGGTCCCAAACCAAATGAAGGGAATGGATGCTAGTAGCATACATAGGTAGAATAAGCGGTCATCTTGACTCAACTCTCCAATGCCTAGCTGATCTGCATGGGCAAAATAATCCGTGAGAAACCATTGTCTATCGAAGGTAAGTGCCAGTAGCCTGTCCAGATTGTATTTGATAGCGACTAGCAGAAGTCCCCATAGCAGATAGGGCCTACGGGCTATTTCGCCCTTAAGGGAGGTTAAATGTGATAGTTTCATAGATAAGAATATACAATTTCTGTATCTCCGAGGCTAATTCTCAGGGAATTTCAAACAAGACGTAATTCAATAAGTCATATTACTATATTTGCATATAAGGACGATAATTTTTTTCAACTACTACTATGGAGTTTATACAAGAATATTTTACTGATATGCCTTCCTCTCACAGGACGGCTTTTTTGGTTGGGGGACTGACTATTTTTTGGATGATAGAGAGTTCCGTTCCTCTATTTACCTTCAAATACAAAAAGTGGAGGCACGCAGCCATTAATATATTTTTCACCCTCACCACTGCCCTAATTAATCTGTCCATGGCCTTCATTCTTGTGAAGACGGCTGACTGGGTGGTAGCTAATAACATAGGACTGTTACAGATGGTGGAGATGCCACTGTGGGCCTATACCCTGATCGGATTGTTGTTACTAGACCTGATAGGCGCATGGCTGGTACACTATGTAGAGCATAAAGTCAGATGGATGTGGGTATTTCACCTTATTCACCATACAGACCAGAATGTGGATACCACTACGGCAAACAGACACCATCCCGGAGAAAGTGTATTTCGTTTCGTATTCACCACTGCGGCAGTTCTTATTGTAGGAGCTCCTATGTGGATCGTATTCCTCTATCAGACCATCTCTGTGGTACTTACCCAGTTCAATCATTCTAATGTGAAGATGCCTGACTGGCTGGACAATGCACTGGTGTGGGTTTTCTGTACACCTAATATGCACAGGGTACATCACCACTATCGTATGCCTTACAGTGATTCTAACTTTGGCAACATCTTTTCCTTTTGGGACAGAATGTTTGGAACCTACAAGAAGGTGGAAAATGAGAAGTTGATTTATGGGGTAGATACGCATATGGACTATAAAGAGACTAATGATGTGGTAGCTCTCCTGAAAATACCTTTCCAGAAGTACCGTCCTCATATTGAGTATGATAAGGAGGAAAAGCTGGAAGTCTAGGTATGAAGAAAGATATCTTATAGTGCCCTCAGACTTTAGGTTAAGTCTGGGGCTTTTCTGTTAATCCCTCTTTTTAGAAAAGTTTCTCATTTAGTCGGACAAAACAATTTTTTGTGTTATTTGGCGGCCTATGAATGCCAAGCCCTGGACACACCGTATAGCCGTATCAGCCTTTTTCTTCGTAAATGGCTTCTTGTATGGAAGTTGGGCCGCAAGGGTGCCTGCTCTCCTGACCTATTTCGATATCAACAAAACCAGCATGGGCTTTCTGCTGCTAACTATGGCTGCAGGGGCATTAGTATCTATGCCATTCTCTGGTTGGCTCACCTTAAGATATGGGACCCGGAATATCACCATAGCTACAGGACTCGCCTTCTGTGTCTTTGTTAGTCAGATGTTGATATTCCCTGATTCCCGCTTAGCGGCAGGGATCTTTTTCCTCATAGGACTTTCTAGTGGGGCATTAGATGTGGCTATGAATGCCCAGGCGATATTGGTAGAAAGAGAATGGGGAAAATCCATTATGTCTTCCTTTCATGCCATCTGGAGCGTAGGTATGGCTGCTGCAGGAGGAGTGGCTTATCTTTTTGTACTATCGGAAACTTCTTTAGGATTTCATCTCCTTGTGGTATCCGTAGCTGGCTTTTCATTTTTAATCTGGGCTGGAATGAACCTGATTAAAGACGAACCTGCTATTCAGGGAGAAGAAGAATCCCATTTTCGTTTACCTACCAAAGCGATTTTGCCGCTGGGAATCATAGCCTTCTGTGGGATGAGTGGTGAAAGCTCCATGGCAGACTGGTCAGCTATCTTTATGAATACCGTGGCCCAGGTAGATGAAGCCTTTAGCACACTTGCCGCCACCTCATTTGGGGTGGCTATGACGGCGGGTAGATTTTTGGGTGATCCTATTACGGACAGATTTGGGCGTAGAAAGGTGCTGGTAGTTGACTCAATTTTATCTGTGTTAGGCTTGTCTCTCCTCATTGTCTTTGCGAGTCCTTACATCTCTTTGGTTGGGATATTCCTGGTGGGATTAGGACTAGCTACGGTAGTACCTATTGTATACTCAGCTGCTGGAAATGCACCTGGTGTAGCACCCGGCGTAGGAATAGCCATGGCCACAACGGTGGGCTACTCTGGATTTTTTGTGGGACCTCCTCTTATTGGATTTCTGGGAGACACTATTGGGTTAAGGTTAGCCTTTGTGTATACCCTGATCTTGTTTGTGATAATGCTGGCTTTAATTTGGAAGTACATTAAGCCCTCCTCACAGGAATAGACTCCAGAAAATATATTTACTGATGTTGGTCTGGGCTTTTTGACTGCTTCAGGAATAATCCTTTACTTATTCAAAGGATCAACCCAAGCAGATGCAAATAGACAAAACAGGATTTATTCTGTATACCATCAACTACGAGGCCTGTCTTCATTTCTATGGAGAAATTCTGGGTCTGCCCATTCTTTACAAAAAAGAAACCCTTACCTGCTTTGATTTCCATGGAAGCTACCTCATGGTAGAAATAGATGATGAAACAGCGCATACAGAAAGTGGACCGCCGGACAGAGACAGAAGCTGTCTCAGAATGAATGTGCTAAATGTAAAGGAGGCCTGCAACGCACTGGATAAATATGGAATCCCTTATACCTACATGGAGCGTGATTGGGGAACGGTGGCTAAATTCCGTGATCCTGATGGGAATCTGGTAGGATTTAGATCTGCTAAAGAACATAAAGAAGATATTCAATAAGTGAAGGTATGCTGGATTTTAAAGAAACCTACATTCTTAGGAACGAGATGGCTGAGTTAAGGCCACTGGAGAAAAGCCATAAGGACGCCCTTTATGCTGCCAGTAATGACCAGGATATTTGGACTTACTTCACTGAGCCCGGTTATGGGCAGGATAATTTTGAGAAATACTTTCTTCGTGCGCTAAAGATGAAGGGAGAAGGAAAGGAATATCCCTTTGTGATTATGGATGTACGGACAAATGAACTAGCCGGTATGACTCGCCTATATGAGTATTCTTCCCTCTTTGGAAACATCAAGGTTGGCCATACCTGGATAGGGAAGAAGTTTCAGGGTACGGGTCTCAATAAAGCGAATAAATACCTTCTCTTCGAGTTTCTCTTTGATCAGATGAATATTAAGCGCATAGGCTTTGGCGCGAATGCGAACAATGCTACCAGCATAGCCGCCATGAAAAGTGTAGGCTGCAAAGTGGAAGGATACCTAAGGAGCTTTCTGATTGCCAAGGATGGGAAGAGTAGAGAGGACGTGATCTTGCTAAGTATTCTGAATGAGGATTGGGACGGAGGGGTACGTGAAAACTTGAAACGTAAGCTGGAAAATAGCTAATGGGCGGCATAAATTATGGGAATATGAATGAGACAAAAATTGGGGGTATTTCTCTTTTTTTAGGAGCATTGGTTGTTCTGATTACCATCTTTTTTGAATATCAGATTGGTTGGATAGGGACTGAAAGGCCTCCAGAAATGGTCCCTCAATTTATGTTTGAGAATTGGACTATGCTTGGATCCATATGGGCATGGCAAGCAGTAGGGTATACCCTATTCACGGTCGCATATATTTTGCTCCTCAAACATTCTAATGGTATCTATTCCCTTTTTTGGGCCTTTCTTATTGTGTGTGGGGTGTTATTAGTGGTTGCTATGTGGTTGGCAGTGGGAAGTTATTATCCCGCACTTGAGGTAATGGAACAGCAACCAGCTCTATTTGAGACTATTCGGGGAGCCATAAGGAATATGTACATGTTTGGGAAGTTTGGCTCTGCCTCTCTAACCTTTATTTTTATTCTGGAAACGTTTAGGAAAGACGGAATCATCCATAAAAAGGCAGGTATAGTCATGCTGGGTTTCATAACGGGCTTTATGCTGGTAGGGTCCTTGATGGGAATGCCAATGAATATTGTAGGGATAACATGGTTCCTTTTGCCACTCACATTGGGATATTCTTACTGGAAGAATGCTAATCAATAAGCTGAGAATCACTTTGTGTAAAAAGTTCTTGGTGCAATGGATGTCCATCTGTGCTTATTTACACAAAGTGATTCTCAGCTT
>JBCBKZ010000179.1:0-8955 GCA_038520955.1 Bacteroidota bacterium
CGGATTGGCAAGTAACTCACGCTTACTCATCCTGGATGAGCCTACTAACGGGCTAGATATTCCTTCTAAAGGACAGCTGAGAAGGGTACTAGCTAATTCTATTAGCCCTGAAAGGACATTCTTCATTTCTACGCATCAGGTGAGAGACATTTCTAATCTTATAGATCCCGTCATCATTCTGGACAGTGGGAAGGTCATCTTCCATGAGACCATAGAAAACATCATGTCCAAGCTGTATTTCTCCCTGGATTCTCAGGTGGAGAATACGCCAGAAGTGATACACTATGAACGTCTTCCTGGCGGCTACTCAGTAGTAAGTAAAAACAACGGAAACCACATGGGAGGTGAGGTAGATCTGGAAATTCTTTTCAACGCTGTCCTCGCTAATAGTCAAACTTTTACAGAAATATTCTCAGAAGCCTAGCCTTATGAATAGACAAAGCTTTTCACCAAATAGATTATGGTTACTCCTTCAGCGAGAAATCATCCATAAACGAAAAATGTTCCTGACTGCAGCTGCGGTAATCACAGTAGTATTTCTCCTCAGCTACCTGTCCAACATTAATGAGGCTCTATCGAATTCACGAGATGGGAATATGTTTTTCCATCAGACCTTCTTTCAGCTTTTGTTAGGTATTAGTGGGGCTATCATATCTGGGAAATTTTTCGCAGATCAGCTCTTAAGGGAAAAGGGATATAGTTATCTGATGCTGCCCTCTACTAATCTGGAAAAGTATGTAAGTGGAGTTCTGATTACGGGAATAGGGTATTCCATATTCACCCTGCTCTTCTATTACATCCTGGCAAATGTATCTGATGCTATCACTAATGTGTTAGTAGGTAGACAACTCTTTGAGCCATTTACCTTCGATCCTGAACTGATCTGGAACTCTTTTAGAGTGTACATGAACATCAACGCCTTATTCCTGCTGGGAGGGCTGATCTACCATAAAAATCCAGTTATTAAAACCATTGCTGTATGCTTCGGAATTTTTATAGGATTCACCCTGGTCTTTGGATTGACTATGAAACTGGTGTTCTGGGAGTATATAGGGTGGGAGGATTCATACATTCCTCAGCCTACTCAGGCTTTCAAGGATCGTATGGAAAGCTTTTTCAACGGTGATCTACTAGATATCGGATTACTTCTGGGACCAGTATTTCTATGGGTAACAGGATTTTTCAGACTAAAAGAACAGGAGGCATAAGATGGAATTCAAACAGAAACAAGCCATATACATGCAGATAGCTGATTATATCATCGAGAATATTCTAGCGGATCGTTGGAAAGCCGGAGAGAAAATCCTCTCCGTGAGAGAACTGGCAACTAATATTCAGGTAAACCCTAATACAGTCATGAGAACATATTCATTCTTACAGGAACAGGGTATCATATTTAATAAAAGAGGGATTGGATACTTCGTGGCTGAGGATGCCCTTGAAAAAACCAGAGAAATCAGAAAGACTGATTTTGTGGACCAGTATCTTCCGTTTCTATTCAAGACTATGGACCTTATAGGGTTAAGTTTTGATGATCTTCAAACCTTTTATCACACTTATCATCATGAAAACAAGCAGTAAACTTCTTATAGGGGCATTTATCCTCACCTGGCTGTTTGGCACTTCCCTCATGATTGCCATTAGAGCAAACATTGATACGGAGAAGGTAAATATGAAGGTAGGAAACAGTGTCATCAGCAGTACAGAGGTGGTGGTAGATACCTTTCAGAATGTTCACAGGCTAAGAGTTAGAGGACCTTATAAGGTCATTCTCTCCAATGCTGAAAAGCTGAGCATGAAACTGGAAGCTGACGAAAATCTACTTTCCAACCTTGAACTTGATATGGAGGAAAACACCCTCCACATAGGTCCTGAGACTGGAATAGACAGTTTCAATGTCCTGAACTTACACATTGGTGTTCCTGCTGATATGCAGTTAGCACTAGTAGGTTGGGGAGATGTAGAAGGGGACAGCAGCTTTCAAACCAGCTGGTTAGCCCTTGACGGAGACGGTAAGGCAAACCTGTCTGTAAATAGCAACACCCTTTACCTGCACATCAGAGGGAAGAAAGAAGTTACCCTCTCAGGAGCAGTCAAACTCCTAAACCTGAACGGTAGAGGAGAACAATCTTTGGATGCTTCAGCACTGGCGGTAGAAGAAGCTGTCATTATGCAGACCAAGTCTTTCAGCTCTAAACTCAATGTAGCACATAGACTAATCATAGCAGAAAATGATCGCTCTACCATAGCATACACTGGAAGTCCCGAAGTCATGGAACCATTATATAAAAAGGGAGAAATCATCCCTGTGGGTCAAGAAGAATAATTGTTAGTCATACCTAAGTTTTTTGCACATGATAGTCGGCTCAGGCCGGCTATATGTGTTTTCTGGCCATCCCTAAGCTTGCAATCCGAATATCTGCCTCAGGTTGAACCCTCAGAATGGCCTTGGCACAGGACTCTATGGTACTACCTGTAGTGATGATGTCATCTACTAAAAGTATTGAAGACGGAAGGCTGTCTTTGAGTTTGAACCTGTTAGCTACATTGGAGAACCTTTCTCCCTTTTGCTTGGCGGTCTGGGTAGTAGTTCCGGTGGTCCGCTGAAGTTTATGTCCTATCACAGGTATGTTCAGCACTTCTGACATTCCTTTGGCCAGACGTTCAGCCTGGTTATAGCCTCTTTGGACTTTTCTCCGCCAATGAAGGGGTACGGGTACTATTCCTTCTACGCCTTCCAGCAACGCACTTTCTTCTAGCTGAGCACCCATAAAACTTCCTAGTGCCACGCCTAACTGAGGGGAATCCTTATACTTTAAGGCTTGAATTAGCTTCTGGAGGGTCCCTTTCTTATCATAGTAGAATAAACTTACTGCAGCCTTAAGCGGAATTCTCCCCGCTAACCTCATAAAAAGCTCATTCTCCAAAGGGGAAGCTTCAAAATGTGTCCTTTCAATTTGAGAATAGCAATTCAGGCAAACACAGTTTTCTTGGGAACTTAACTCTCTCTCACAAGAGTAACAGGAGGTAGAAATGAACAGGGCGAGGAAATCTTTCCACATACCCAACTTCATAGTTTAATAATCTGTTAAATTTTCATGCTGATAACTGCTAAGATGGGAATAAACTTGCAAGTTTAGTACGAGTTGATTTATCTTGGCCGTTGGTCAATTTTCTATGAAAAAGTACATCGGTAAAAAGGTACTGATTTTATTGATCTTCTCCCTGATTGCTTGCTCACTATCTGCGCAGCATGATACAGGTAGTGAAGAATCTAAAGATCATACGACCACAGAAAAGACACATTCGGAAGATCAATCAGGTCATGACTCAGAACATGATCTTGATGCACACGACTCGTCACATGGAGATCACCACGCTCCTATGCCTGCTACCTGGTCAGTGATCCCCTTTATTTTCCTGCTAATCCTGATAGCCACAGGTCCCGTCTTTTTCGAGGAGTTCTGGCATCACAACTATAAAATCATAGCTCCTGCACTTGGGGCTATTACACTCATATATTACTTATTCTTTCTGCATGACTACCATACCCCTGCCCACTCATTGGCAGAGTATGCTGCCTTTATCGCACTCTTAGGGCCGCTTTATGTAGCCTCAGGCGGGATTTTGATTCAGATAGACCGTGAAGGTACTCCCTTTGTCAACCTGCTTCTATTGATAGGTGGGTCCATTATTTCTAATGTGATAGGGACTACGGGTGCTTCCATGCTGCTGATAAGACCTTTTATCAGATTGAACAGGGACAGGCTTCAGCCGTACCACATTATCTTCTTCATTTTCATGGTATCCAATGTAGGGGGTTCATTAACCCCTATTGGAGATCCTCCTCTATTCTTAGGATTCCTTAGAGGGGTACCTTTTGAGTGGACCTTTGTACACGTAATCCCTGAATGGGTTTTTGCGCTAGCTCTGCTGTCCATCATATTCTATTTCATAGATACCAGAAACAAGAAGGATTTAGACCACGCTGAGACGGTTTACTCAAATAAGATTGTGCTAAGAGGAACCAAGAACTTTATTTGGCTAGCCATCATCGTAGGAGCTGTCTTCCTGGATCCAAACATCATTGACTGGGTACCGGCCATCCATTATGATGGAAGTGACTATTCTTTCTTGAGAGAGATTATTCAGTTAAGTGCTGGAGCTGCCAGCTTCTACCTGGCAGATAAGAGCGCCTTAAGAGGAAATGAATTCAGTTTTGCGCCTATAGAGGAGGTGGTGTATCTATTTGTGGGGATTTTCTTCACCATGATGCCTGCACTTACGCTCATAGGAAACTTTGCTTCCAGTGATGCCGGAAGAGAGTTCTTCACAGTGGACAGTATGTACTGGATCACGGGTAGCTTATCCGGCTTCCTGGATAATGCGCCTACTTACGTGAACTTCCTGTCTGCTTCTCTAGCCAAGTTTGATCTGAATGTGGCTAATATGGCTGATGTACAAGCCTTTGCAGCGGGGACTGTGAATATGGAAACCAAGGATTATCTGAAAGCTATATCCGTAGCTGCCGTATTCTTTGGAGCCATGACTTATATAGGTAATGGTCCTAACTTCATGGTAAAATCCATAGCTGAGGAAAGAGGGGTGAATATGCCTAGCTTCTTTGGGTACATCATCAAGTACAGTTTGATCTACCTTCTCCCTGTACTATTCCTGACATGGCTGGTCTTCTTTGTACTTCTTCATTAAAAACTGGGAATATTTTTTCCTTTTCTTCTGTCTAAATTCCGTACAACTAAATAACTTGTTGGGAATCTTAATATATCCATTCGATTAATTGGTGGATTAGTCATATTCTTCACTTTCATATAAAAAGAAATCCTTCATGAAACGGTTTCTCAAGATATTTGGGATTATCATAGGGGTCCTAATCATCCTACTAATAACCCTACCATTTCTCTTCAAAGATCAGATACAGACCCTGGTTCAGGAACAGATAGATGCCTCCATAAATGCTACGGTAACGGTAGATGATATTGGGCTTTCTTTTATCAAGCGTTTTCCTAATGCAGAAATTTCCCTCAAGAACCTGAATGTCATTGGGAAGGACGTTTTTGAGGGGGATACCCTGGTAAATGCTTCATCCTTCTCCATGGCTGTGGACCTGATGAGCGTGATCACAGGTGGACCTATCAGCTTGAAAAAAATGATACTGGAAGAGCCTGATCTAAACATCATTGTCCTGAAAGACGGAACGGCTAACTACGACATAGCCAAGAGCGGCTCTGAAGAAGCAGAGGAAGAAACCTCTGCCTCTACTGATGACAGCTTCCTGATTAAGCTCCAATCCTACGAAATCAAGAATGGCTCCATGGTCTATGAAGATGCCACGCTTCCCATGAAGATGGAGATAGCTGAGCTAAACCATACTGGAAACGGAGACTTTACCCTGGTCAATTATGACCTCCGGACAGAATCAGAGGTAAATGGTCTTACCGTCAACTATGATGGGATCAACTACTTCCGGGAAGCACACGTGGATGGAACCGTCAACATGAACATAGATACCGAGGATAACATTCACATTAAACTAAGGGACAACCTTGTTACCCTGAATGAAATCCTCCTGGAAGCTAGTGGAGAAGTAAGCCTACTGGAAGATTCTTATGATTTGGATCTGGCATTCGCCTCTAAAGAAACCTCCTTTAAGAGAATTCTCTCTCTGGTTCCTGCTGTTTATATGGAAGGATATGAAGCCCTCTCAGCAGATGGTGCTTTCTCCCTGGAAGGCTATGTGAAGGGGATTTACAGTGAAAGTAGGCTTCCAGGCTTTAGGATAGACCTGGGAATAGAAGATGGCCTAATGCAGTATCCTGACTTACCAGAATCCATTAGCGGGATCAACCTGGACATGAACATTAGTAATCCTGATGGAAATCTGGAGAATACCCAGATCAACATCAGGAACCTCCATGCTGATCTTGGAGAAAACCCTATCCAGGCTTCCGCCGCTATTTCAGGTCTGGAGAGAATCAAGCTAAATGGTAACCTCAACGCAAAAATAGATCTGGGATCCCTGACTAAGATGCTTCCCATGGAAGGAAATGAACTCAGTGGACTCTTTAGTGTCAATGCCAAAGCCAATGGTGTCTATGATGAAGCGGCCAACTCTTTTCCTGTTGTGGATGCCCATATGAACCTGACTGATGGGTACGTAAAGGCCGTAGACTACAACACCGTACTAAATAACATCAACGTCAAAGCAGATCTTGTTGAGGCAAGTGGGGATCTACAAACCACTCGCCTGGAAGTACCCTCTTTCCACTTTGACTTGGATGGCTCTCCGGTGGATGGGAACCTATATGTCAGCAACTTTGATGATCCTACTTACAGGCTGAAGGCTAATGGAGACCTGGATCTGGAGAAGCTCATGAACATTTACCCGGTAGAAGGCACAGAGCTGAAAGGGAGACTTATTGTAGAAGGCTTCGAGACCTCTGGGACCATGTCTGATATAGAAGCAGAACGCTATGACAAATTACCTACCAGTGGGAGAGCCGAGATTCAAAATCTTGTGTATAACTCTACTGACCTGGGTCACCCGGTTACCGTTACTTCCGGGGAAGCTGATTTTACACCAGAACGTATCAACCTAAGTCCTACTAGTGGAAATATTGGAAGTTCTGACTATCAGATGCAGGGCTACCTTAGTAATTACCTCGCATATGCCTTAAAAGGAGAACCCCTTAAAGGAGCAGTCCTTTTTCAGTCTGATAAAATGGATCTGAATGAGTGGATGACAGAAGAAGAAATAGCAGCTACTGATGGTACAGAGCCTGTAGAGGAAGTACCTCTGGAGGTAATTCCTATTCCTGAAAATCTGGATATGCTGATGCAGGCAGAAATTGGGGAACTTGCCTACAGTAGCTATAACATTAAGAATTTCTCCGGAGCTCTTGAGATCATCAATGAAAGAGTATTGATGGATGGGGTAAACTTTGACATGTTGGGCGGTAACTTCACCATGGGAGGAAGCTATAACACCCAAAATATCAAGGAGCCTGCTTACAGATTTGCCTTAAAGATCAATGAACTACAAGCAAAAGAAGCCTATAACGCTTTCAATACGGTTCAGACCTTTGCACCCATTGCCAAACTTATCAATGGAAACTTCAATACTGAGGTAAACCTAAGCGGACTGCTGGGTTCAGATATGATGCCTAAGATTAGTACTATTTCTGCAGGAGGTTTTTTCGAGATTCTGAGAGGAAGTTTGGCCAGTTTTCCCTTTATGTCCAAGATTTCAGAAGAAATCAAAGTGGCGGAACTGGCAGGATTTGATCTGAAGGATATAAAAGGATCATTCTCTATTGAGGATGGATACGTAAATATAGCCCCCATTACCCTCACCAAAAACGATATCTCCATTACCATAGGAGGGAGACAAAATATAGGGGGAGACCTTGATTACCAGATGGCACTGGATATCCCTTCAGGACAGCTAGGAGAAGCTGCCTTTAGTGCCATATCTAAACTAGCAGGAACTGATATACCCGCTAATGAGCGTATGGTGCTGGATTTCAATGTAGGGGGTACTGTGAATGCGCCTCAAATCCTGGGCCTAAAATCTGACTTGGCCAGCAGTGTGAAAGACCAGGCTACAGATGCTCTCAAGGATAAACTAACAGATAAACTGGGGCAGGAAACCGGTATCCAATTGAAAACCGACTCTACTTCTCTGGCAGAATCCATAACAGATCAGGCTAAGGATACGCTCAAAGCCACAGCTGATAAACTTACCGAACAAGCCAAAGATTCTGTAACTAAAGTAGTAGAAGATAAGGTAACTGAGGTTATAGGAGAAGAGGCTAAGGATAAGCTGGAAGAACTTAAAAACAAGTTCCCCTTCCCTAAAAAGAAGAAGAAAAAGGACGACGGATAATATCTGTCTTTAAGCATAGTCGAGCCCGCTCAACCCTAGGTATAAGTGGGCTCGTTCCGTTTACAGGGAGACCAAAAATGTAGGGCAAATCATTTTTCACCTTAGTCCAAATAAGGTCGTTGAGGCTCTCGAAAGGACAAAGCTAAATGAGATAATTTATGCCTTAGAGAACCTAAGTAACCTTATCACATTAAGGAGTTAACTTTATAGTGGTATAATAGTCAAAAATAGTTGGTAAAATTCTTCTAAGGAACTGACTAAAAGATAGTTAAGAGGAGTTTGTTGAACTTAGTTTCAATAAACTCCTCTTAGTTATGAAATCAAGTAAAAAAAACGTTGCTGGGGCTTGTGGATTTAGCCGTACTATCAAGTGGGGCAAACAAGGAGGTAAGCAGCGGTATAAATGCAAAAATTGTGGGATTCTATTCACTGGCTCTAACCCTGTTACTAAGTATAGAAATAGCCAAGTTTGGTTTGAGAAATGGGTATCGGAACGTCAGACATATCGCTACCTATCCTTAGAAAGTCATAAGAGCGTTTCCACCCTCCAACGCTTGTTTCGCCATTACCTGTCCCATCCTCCTACCTATTTGATTCGTTCTCGTGATCAGGTACATCTGATCATAGATGGGACCTACTTCACCAACGATTTATGCTTAGTCTTATACCGAGATAATGACATCAAGTATACTCAGTTGTATCGGTTTTCAGATGGAGAACACTATGGAGAGATTAAGGAGGACTTAGACAACCTGGCGCTTCTGGGTATAGGCATAGCTTCGGTTACCTGCGACGGGAAACGTTCGATTATCAAGGCTGTTAGAGAGGTATATCCTGATGTGGTTCTACAGCGTTGTGTGGTCCATGTACATCGAATGGGGAACATTTGGCTACGTAAAAGACCTAAAACGCAAGCCTCTATCTCTTTGAAGCATATCTTAAATCTTCTTCCTAAGGTCAGGACTCACAATGATCGTAGAGCCTGGGAAAAGCAGTTTCAAGCTTGGTACCTACAGCATGAATCATGATTCATGCTGTAGGTACCAAGCTTG
>JBCBKZ010000017.1:0-19270 GCA_038520955.1 Bacteroidota bacterium
TATTGTTAGCATGAAAAACAGAGGAGAACTTCTAAATTTTTTCTTCTATTCTTATGGTTTTTCCTTGCTGGTCCTAATGGCACCAGTCGAGTATCATAAGTCGTGGCTTGCTAACCATGCCCCGAAGGCGTTTATCCATTCATCACTTGGCAGCCCTTGTTTTCTCATCCCAAATCCGTGGTTTCCTTTATCATAGATATGAAGTTCTGCCGGTAGTTTGGCTGCATTCCAACTCTTGTAGATATCTATAGACTGGTTTTGGAAACCAAAGAAGTCATCACCTGCTACAGCCATGAACAAAGGCATGGGCTTTTCAGGCAATGTTTGAGTATCCAGGATATGCATGGCCGCATAAATAGGTGCGATAAAATCAGGTCTGTTGGATTCATCAGTGTACGCCAGGCCTGCTGCTGCAGCTACTGTCCCTCCTGCGGAAAACCCTATTATGCCTATTTGGTCAGGTTTGATGCCATATTCATCAGCCTTTTCTCTCACATAGGCTATAGCTGCCAGACCATCTTCATTTGCCAGCTTTATATAAGGAGCCATAGATCTATCTAATTCTTCCTGTCCAGCCTGGAACTTCTCCATGAATTCCTGGGAAGGATTTTCTCCAGTAGGGACCAAGCGGTACTTCAATACAAAAGCAGCAATCCCCCGATCTGTACACCATTTGGCTACGTCTTTGCCTTCATTATCTATACTCAAGGTATGAAATCCCCCTCCTGGGGCTATGATCAGGGCAGTCCCATTCGCTTTATCAGCTTCCGGCAGATACGCAATCAGGCTGGGACTGGATACATTTGAAACAATGGGTAGTTTGTCCCAGGGAGATACTTGATTTCTTTCTCCTCCAGTCCATTTCATCTCAGGAGAAGCAGGAGTGGAGGTTAGTTCTATCACCTTCTGGGCGTGTACATTAGTACTAAGCCAGAGGAGTTGGCAGATAAAAAGAATCGATAGTCTGGTTTTCATGTAGGTAGGTTGTTGGGAGTTACTTAATACTAAACATTCTGGATTTCTGCTAAAGTCTTGCATATAGCCTCACAAACTTGGCTTTATCCTTCATGGATGAACGAGTCTATACCCTAAACTAATGAAAATACATTTTCGATGTGTGAATGTGGATGATCAAATCATTGATTAACAAAACCTCTTGATCTCTATAATAGGAAAAGGCGAGCTCCAATGGAACTCGCCTTTTGTATTAAAAATAATTCGTATCAGCAATTACTGCTTAGCCATAATTTCCTGCTGCTTCTTCACATATTCGTTGATTACAGCCTCTTCTTCATCCAGGTAGTAAGAGATACTCACTAGCTGGTTGATCCACTCAGCTTGGTCTGGCTCCAATTCGTGAAGCTTCTTCATAAGTGGGTAAGCCTCTGCTAACTTCTGCTTTACCTCTTCTCCTGCTGCATCAATATCAGCCTCTTTCGTCAACTTGGCTTTAGCTTCATTGATCTCAGCAGCCTTATTTACATAGTAAGCGCCTAGCTGAATGTTAGCTCCCAGGTGATCTGGCTCTTTTTCGAGAATCATCTTGTATTGAGTTTCTGCATCTTCTCCTCTTTCTGCTTTTTCCAGCAGGGAACCATATACCACTCTTACGTTATTATCGTCAGGGTTAGATTCAAGGTTAGCAGCAAACTTAGTCAGGGCCTGATCAAGAAGCTCAGGATTTTTCTGGTAAATGCTAAGCTCAGTACGCTCCAGGTCTTTGTCTCCAGGAAATACCTCTCTGGCTCTGTCTACAAACTTCAGAGCTTCAGTAGGATTATTCTGTAGGTCATAAGAACTTACCAATAGTAGGTAAGCAGTTGCTACGTCTTTGTTAGGCTCTTCAGGTGAACTGGCTTCATAAATATCAGCTACTTTAGTCCAGCTTGCCTGAGCTCCGGTAGTATCAGCCACCATCCACTGAGAATATCCCAGCATGAGGTTGGTATTTAGATCTTCTCCGTTCAGCTCTGCCGCTCTTGTGAACAGCTTATCAGCACGCTCATACTCTTTGGTATTGTAAGCTGAGGCTCCAGCGTTAAACATACCAGCCCATACGTCCTGATTATCGAGGAGAGCTAATTTTTCATATTTTCCTTTTTCATCCAGCTCACGAGCAGTTGAGATATACTCATCAGCCTTAAAGAGCGCATCAGGATACTTAGCAGCAAGTGCTGAGTCACCTGCAGACTTGATAAGGGCTTTTCCCAGGAAGTACTTGGCTTTTGCCATGTCCTTTGACTTGAAGTTATCAGCACCATTATCTACTGCAAACTGTAATTTCTCAATAGCATCCCCAATTCTTCCGGCTTCATAATCAATCACACCGGAGGTTAATCTTGCTTTCGGATTTTGTGCCATTACCTGCACGGTAGTTACGCAGGCAATCAAAAGCATTATAAGGTTCTTCATAATTTCCAGATTAAATTCTCAATTTCAATAATTTATTGCGGGTTAAGGGTTTCATTATTTTTATTCTTCAGAAGCATTTCCTTCCTCAGTTGTATCTATTCCTTCAACGTTAGGGGCTCCCTCTTCTCCGTTAGTAGCTCCTTCCTCACCTTCTATCTCCTCTTCATCCTCATCTTTCTCCGCTACTTTGGCTACAGAGGCAATACTATCTCCTGACTTCAGTCTGATAAGCTTTACCCCCTGCGTATTCCTTCCCAGTCTACTAATATCTCTAACGTCTAAACGTATGGCTATACCATTTTTGGTGATAATCATTAAGTCTTCTTCTTCACTTTCTATCTGCTTCACCGCTATCAGACTTCCTACCTTATCAGAGGTATTCAGGGTTTTGACGCCCTTACCCCCCCTTCCGGTCACTCTATATTCTGAAATAGGGGTCTTTTTTCCGTATCCCTGTTCAGAAACCACCAGTAATTGACGCTCCTCATTAGGAACAATTACCATTCCTACTACCTCATCCTCTTCGCTTGAAAGCGTAATCCCTCTTACTCCAGAAGCTGTCCTTCCCATCACTCTAACGTCCTTTTCATTAAAGCGGATGGCATTTCCAGATTTTACCCCTAGCATGATCTGGCTATTACCGTCAGTGAGTTTAGCCTCTAAAAGCTCATCTCCTTCCCTGATACTGATGGCGTTAATTCCATTTGTACGAGGACGAGAATAGTCTCTAAGGGAAGTCTTTTTTACCTGTCCCTTTTTTGTAGCCATGATGATATAATGGCTATCCAGGAATTCATCATCATCCAGATTAGGCACTGTGATATAGGCTTTTACCTTATCATCTGCCTCTTTGTTAATGAGATTTTGGATGGACCTCCCTTTATGAGAGCGTTCTCCCTTAGGAATTTCATACACTCTAAGCCAAAAACATCTTCCTTTTTCTGTAAAAAAGAGAATATAGTTATGGGTAAGAGTAGCAAACATGTGCTCTACAAAGTCCGAATCCTTCTTTCCGGTCCCTTTAAAGCCGGTTCCTCCTCTTCCCTGTACCCTATAATCAGCTGCTGCTGTGCGCTTAATATATCCCTGGTGGGAAATAGTCAGGATCATGTCCTCATTTGCGAACAAGTCCTCTATTCTTATCTCACCGTCGGCATAGGTAATTTCTGTTCTTCTGGGGTTGTCGTATTTCTCTTTTACTTCTGATAGCTCTGTTTTTATGATCCCCATTCTTAAGGCTTCATCATTCAAAACAGATTCCAGATAAGCAATACGCTCCATCAGTTCTTTATACTGATTTTCTATCTTCTCTCTCTCCAGTCCTGTCAGACGCTGGAGACGCATGTCCAGAATGGCTTTAGCCTGAACTTCACTCAGTTTGAAGCGCTCCATTAATCCTGACTGGGCTACATCTACGGTTTGAGAAGCTCTAATCAGGGCGATCACCTCGTCCAGATTATCGAGGGCTATCAACAAGCCTTCCAGGATGTGCGCCCTTTTCTTGGCCTCTGCCAGCTCATATTCTGTTCTCCTGGTAACTACCTCATGCCTATGCTCTACGTAGTAATGAATCAGCTCTTTCAGGGACAGCAGCATAGGCCTTCCATCCACGAGGGCCACATTGTTGATGCTGAAGGAGCTTTGTAGGGGGGTCATCTGATACAATTTGTTCAGCACCACCCTTGCTACAGCATCCCGCTTTACATCAACTACAATCCGCATACCCTGACGATCAGATTCATCTCTTACGTCTGATATCCCCTCTATTTTTTTGTCATCTACCAGATAACTGATCTTCTTGATGGTCTCCGCCTTATTTACCTGGTAAGGGATTTCATTGATAATGATCTGCTCTCTGTCATTCTTCCCTTCAATAATGTCTGCCTTGGCACGAATGACTACACGTCCTTTACCGGTTTTATAGGCACTTCTGATCCCTTCTACACCATATATCAAGCCTCCAGTAGGAAAGTCTGGTCCTTTCACATGTTGGAAAA
Source organism: Bacteroidota bacterium (assembly GCA_038520955.1). Classification (GTDB taxonomy): domain Bacteria; phylum Bacteroidota; class Bacteroidia; order J057; family J057; genus JBCBKZ01. Next base: position 4,410 of record JBCBKZ010000017.1, read on the forward strand.
GCTCCTCTTCATCTATTTCTCTGTTATCTATGTAGGCTATGGTTGCATCTACTACCTCTCCAAGGTTATGGGGGGCCATATTAGTGGCCATCCCTACCGCAATACCACTGGAACCATTTACCAGTAGATTGGGAAACTTAGCGGGAAGAACAGTAGGCTCCTGGAGGGAATCATCAAAGTTAGGCCTGAAATTTACAGTATTCTTGTCCAGGTCAGCGAGAAGCTCTTCTGCCAGCTTACGTAGTCTGGCCTCTGTATAACGCATGGCAGCCGGGTTATCCCCATCTACAGAACCAAAGTTCCCTTGTCCATCCACGAGTGGATATCGCAGGGACCAGTTCTGAGCCATACGAACCATGGCATCATATACAGCAGAATCACCGTGGGGATGGTATTTCCCTAACACTTCTCCTACTATTCTCGCAGATTTTTTATGGGGGCGGCTACTTGTGAGGCCTAGGTCCATCATGCCGTAAAGCACTCTTCTATGCACAGGCTTTAAGCCATCTCTAACATCTGGTAGGGCTCTGGAAACTATCACCGACATCGAATAGTCGATGTAGGCGTGCCTCATTTCGTCCTCTATGATTCGGGTAATAATCCTGGGTCTGGATTCTTCAGACATATTGCTCTTCTCTAGCTTTCTACTACCTTTCCCACAGATATGATCCAAAAAGACACAGTGCCGGGGAAAGCCTTAATTGTCCATTTAATGGAACATGCAAAATACTTATTTATTTGTCAGTATAAAAGCCTGAAAACCCACAAAAACTGTGGATAAGCCCCCTTTTTAGTCAAAAAGTAGCTAGTTTTTCCTTTTCCTAAAAAATGCGGACTCCCTCCTTTATTCAGCAGGAAAAAAATCCCGATTCTCTGATTACAAAACACCTTCTACGCACTGAATATAAAACAAAATTAAAAATTTACGTAAATAAGTATTTTACTCATTAACTTATTTTATTTTAGACCCAATTAAATACCCATACAATTTCTCTCTTACTAAAAAAACCAGCCTTAAATTAACATAATGGCCGATTATCTGTCTTTTTAGGAATAATTATTCAGGAAAATTTCTACTTTAATTCAGAAGAAATTGAGAGGTAACGTTTAGAAAGGCACAAATGTTATAGTGATTTTCTTAACATTTACACCATAGTGTAACATAAGACAAATAATTGTTTTTTAATGCAATATACAGGTCCCTACTTTTGTTATGGGTAGAGACAATTCTGTATGAAGAAAATTGATTTGAACGCATCCCAGCTTCGCGATATCAACCTCTTCAACATGATTCTGGAATGTTACGGATGGGAGGATCTAGATGATGTAGAGGGGAAGTTAGAAGAAGGGCAGATGGTAAATCCAGAAGGTAGTAGAGTTTTGCGTAATACTCACACCTTGCTACATGCTAAGTTTCACGCTCCAGTGAACATGATTAGCTTGTTGATCAATGACAGGATCAACCAGGAGTCTGTCCAGTTCCACTTCTTATATGATTTGGCACCTGAGAGAATTCTGGAATGGATTGCCACAACAGGTGAAGAACTCACACTGGAAAACTATCCGGAACTGCTAAAAGGAGCATCAGGTAAATGTGAGATGATTTTGTTGGAAGTCTCTGATTCAGAGATTTACGAAGTTAAACCTCCGGCAGGAGCATAAAAAAAGAGAATCCTTATGTGGATTCTCTTTACTATTACTTCAGAAGAGGTATTAGGAAACAGCTTCCGATACCTTTTCATTAACCAGTTTAGCCTGGACATCCCCGGGTACCTGAGAGTAACCGCTAAAGGTTCTGGTATGGCTTGCCCTACCTTGGGTAACTGAACTGAGTGAGGTAGCATACTTATACAGCTCCGCCAAGGGGACTTTGGCAGTGATATGCTGGTAAACACCTTCACTCGTGAAGCCTTCCACTATGGCCCTTCTGGACTGAAGATCCGTCATCACATCTCCCATATACTCCTCAGGGACCATAACACTCACCTCATAAATGGGCTCCAGTAGTTTAGGAGCAGAATCCAGAAATGCCTGCTTAAACGCTTGCTGTCCAGCTATTTTGAAGGATATCTCATTTGAGTCCACTGCGTGCATTTTTCCATCATACACATATACAGCGATGTCTCTGGCAAATGAGCCTGTAAGGGGCGCATTTTCACATACCTCACGTATTCCTTTTAGGATGGCTGGCATGAATCGCGTATCTATCACCCCTCCGACTATGCAATTGCAAAATAGAAGTGTTCCTCCCCAGGGAAGTTCTATGGCCTCAGTACCCCTAACCTTAATGTCAGTGGGATGCTGCATATGTTCTGAATAGGGTGCTATACGTAAGTAAACTTCCGCATACTGGCCTGATCCTCCACTCTGTTTCTTGTGCTTATAATAGCCATCTGACGTCTTCTGTATGGTCTCTCTATAAGAAATTCTGGGTTCTATAAACTGAACCTTCACCCCATATACATGTTCCAACATCCACTTATTAGTTTGGAGATGGAGTTCTCCCTGACCATGAAGGATGGTTTGTTTAAGTTCTCTGGGATATTCCGGTATGAGGGTAGGATCTCCTGCATGTAGCTTAGTCAATGCAGCCGCCATCTTTTCTTCGTCTCCCTTATTCAGGGCCTCTATGGCTGTCCTGATTTTGGGGTCCGGAAAGGTGATGGGGACTATCTGCATATCATCATTCTTGGTGCGGAGGGTATGATTAGTATGTGCATCCTTCAGCTTAACTGTAGCTCCTATATCACCCGCGCATAATTCAGAAACGGAGTGTCTCTGATTACCATCAATCATGTAAAGCTGATTGATCTTGGTTTTGGAGCTGTTATTCAGGTTATACAATTCATCCCCTGCCTTTACCCTTCCTGAACATACCTTAAAGAAGCTCATAGAGCCTGTATGCTTCTCATTACTGGCCTTAAATATGAATAAGGTAGTATCGGCATCATTTACGTGTATCTCTTGCTCAGTAACGCTAATCTCCGGATTCATGTCTCCTGCCGAAGGCGCTACATTCCCAATGAATCCCATTAAGCGACCACTACCCATATTCTTTTTAGCAGAAAGGCAAAAGACCGGGAACATATCTCTCCTCAACATTCCAATACGTATTCCCTTTCTCATCTCATCCTCATCTAATTCTCCTTTCTCAAAGTATAATTCCATCAAGGTGTCATCATGCTCTGCTGCTGCTTCTACCAGCTTGTTGTGAAGCTCATCTGCCTTAGCCCTTTCTTCATCCGGGATGGGAAGCTTTTCAGGTTTTCCTCCTCCCTCAGGGAATTTGTACATAACCATTTTCAGCAGGTCTATGATACAGTCAAATCCCTCTCCGGGATTATAGGGGTACTGTACCAGAGTAACTCCCTGCCCAAACTGTGAGTGGAGCGTATCTACGGTATGCTGGAAGTCTGCCTTAGCATGATCTACCTGATTTACCACAAAAATGGAGGGCTTGTGGTACTCTTTCAGGTAACGCCAGGTGAGTTCTGTTCCCACTTCTACCCCGTACTGGGCATTTATGGTAACGAGGGCAGTATCACATACGCGTAACGCACTGATCAATTCTCCGGAGAAGTCATCCTGACCCGGACTATCAATCAGGTTAATCTTGGTTCCTCTCCATTCAGTATGGAGGATGGATGCAAAGACCGAGTGGCCTCTTGCCTGTTCGATTTCATGATAGTCTGAGACGGTGTTGCCTACTTCCACTGATCCCATCCTTTCCAGGACGCCACCTTCAAACATCATGCATTCAGATAAGGTGGTCTTTCCGGCTCTGGAGCTACCGGAGAGAACCACATTCTTGATTTGATGAGGTTGGTAATTTTTCATACGCGGGTAGTATTAAAGATTCGTAGTTCTTATAAAATAGCATTTTTCAGCCAGAAAAGGAAGCAGTATCTGGCATATCTCGCTTCCTAAAATGCCATTCTAGACACTATATTTGTGTGATGAAGATTTTGATGATCTGCAGTAAGTTCCCTTACCCTCCTAATGATGGTGGAAGCATAGCCATGTACAATATGGTTCAGTCATTCCATGAGGCCGATCATGAGGTTACAGTGCTGGCTATGAATACGCCTAAGCACAGATTTGATAATATTTCAGAATTACCTGAAGAAGCTAAAGATAAGGCGAACTGGTCTGCGGTAGATGTGAATACCAGCATCAACTTTTGGGATATGTTTTCCAACCTGTTTTTTGATGAGGTATCCTACCATGTGGTTCGCTTTGAGTCGGAACCCTTCAGAGAAGAACTGGAGAAAATTCTCAAGAAAGAGAATGGCAAAGAGGATGGGGGCTTTGATGTAGTTCAGATGGAGACCATCTTCATGATGAACTACCTGGACACTGTCAGAAAGCTGGCACCAAATGCAGTGGTCTCACTACGAGCGCATAATGTAGAACATGAGATCTGGGGAAGGCGTGCGAAGAGGGAGAAAAACTTCGTGAAGAAAATCTACCTGGAAGAAACTGCTAAGAGATTACGTGAGTTTGAGCGGAAAGCACTAGGTAAATCCACCTTTGATCTGGTCATTCCCATCACAGATAAAGACAAGAAAAAATTCAGTGAGTTTACTAAGGAGTATGTGAACCAGATGATGGCCACAGTAGATAAGAAGGGTTCACATGATGCAAAATTGTTAAAACAGTTGGAAGAAAATGGAGTGGAAGACTGGGTAATAGGCAAGTTTAAAAAGCAAGGACCTGTAGACCCTGTCAAAAGGAGAATCAAAAACCAATTAAAATTAGGTCCCAAGTATCATATTTCTCAAGTAGGAATGGGGTTTGAGGACTTGGACAAATACATGTCTAATGGTAAAGAGCCTGATCCCAATTCCGTCATTTTTATTGGAGCCCTGGACTGGTCACCAAATCAGGAAGGACTGGACTGGTTTCTCGGAAAGGTATGGCCTATTCTGGCGAAAAGACATCCTGAGCTTGAGTTTAGGATAGCCGGAAGGAGAATGCCTAATAGCTACAACAATAAGCGCGGAAAGCAAATCAAGGTGTTAGGGGAGGTAGATGATGCATATGACTATATGTTGTCAGGTGCCATTATGGTTGTCCCTCTTCTGTCCGGCAGTGGAATGCGGGTCAAAATCGTGGAAGGCATGGCGCTGGGAAAAGCCATCGTATGTAGTGAAGTGGCTGTAGAGGGGATCCCCGCCACAAACGGCGAACACTGTTTCATAGAGAATAGTCCTAAGGCCTTTGCCAATGCCATTACTACCCTGGTGGAAAGACCTAATATGATCAAGGTATTAGGGAAGAATGCCCAAAAGCTAGCCAGGAAGCATTTTGACAACAAAGAGATCACTCAGGCCCTTTTAGCTGAGTACCAAAAACTGTTAGCTGCCAAAAAGGAAGCCGCTAAGAAGAAAAAAGAAGAGGAAAAGAAAAAGAAGGAGGAAGCCTCCAAGTCCAAGAAATAGTAAGACCATAAATCAGCATGAGAAAAGAAATCAATAACCTACACTTTACCGTTAAGGACCGCTTCCTGAAGTATGTACAAATAGATACTCAAAGTGATCCTCATTCTGGCAGTTCCCCGTCCACAGAAAAGCAGAAAGACCTGGCTAAGGTATTAGTAGCCGAGCTTCTAGAATTAGGCGTTTCTGATGCATATATGGACGAATTTGGGCTGGTTTATGCTACCGTTCCTTCTACTACTACCAAGGAAGTTCCCGTCATCTGCTTCTGTAGCCATATGGACACCTCACCTGACAGTAGTGGAACAGGGGTGAAGCCCATAGTCCACGAGAACTATGATGGGAAAGACATCATCTTGCCTGATGACCCCAGACAAGTCCTAAAACCATCTGAGCACCCAGACCTACATAAGCAGATAGGGAATCAGGTCATCACCGCTTCCGGCACTACCTTACTCGGGGCAGATAATAAGTCCGGGGTAGCTGCCATCATGGATGCAGTTCATCACTGGATGAAGAATCCTGACCAAGCCCATGGAGAAATAAAAATTCTCTTTACCACAGATGAAGAAATAGGTAGAGGGGCAGATGAAGTGGATTTGGAAAAACTAGGAGCTAAGTATGGTTATACGGTAGATGGTGAAGCTGCAGGAACCCTTGAAGATGAAACCTTCTCCGCTGATGGCGCCAGCATACTCATAGATGGGGTGAGTGCCCATCCCGGTTTTGCGAAGGGTAAGCTCGAAAGTGCTATTAAGATCGCCGCAGATATAGTCAGTAGGCTCCCAAGGCCCTTATCTCCTGAGAAAACGGAAGGTAAAGAGGGGTTCATTCATCCTGTAGAAATAAAGGGTAACGTAGAACAGGCTCAAATTGACTTTATTCTACGTGATTTCAGAAATGAAAAGCTGACTACCTACGCCGACCTTCTTCAGAAAATCATAGATGAAGTAGCTCCTTCTTATCCAAATAGCCAGATCAAACTAGAGGTAAAAGAACAGTACAGAAATATGAAGTATGTGCTGGATGATCACCCTGAGGTAATAGCCTTTGCGGAAGAAGCGATAAAACGTACAGGACTAGCGGCTGTAAAAAGAAGTATCAGAGGGGGAACCGATGGTTCCAGGTTTTCTTATATGGGACTTCCTTGTCCAAATATCTTTGCGGGGGAACATGCCTTCCACTCAAAGTTAGAGTGGGTGTCTGTAGAAGACATGCAGAAATCAGTAGAGACCATTATTCATCTGGCCAGTATCTGGGAAGAAAAGGCCTGATTAAAGGTTTTTGGCAACCATGCCTCTACTCGTTTGATTGGTGGAGGCTGCTACAGCATTCAAGCTGCTTCCAAGGCATTCTATGGTCAGGACCTGAGCCATTTCATAGTTGCGTACGGATAATCCTATTTGGTTTCCGCTTACTACCACATGTACGTTAACGGGAACTAGTTCACCATTAGGTAAGCTTTGATAGGCTTTAGGAGCCGCCTCTATTCTCATTCTTCCGCTTTCATTTACCAGAATACTACCATCTGTGCCTATACTCACTCTGGCCTTAGGTCCGTAGGTAAGTCTGATGTCTGTCACATCTCCTCCGGGAAACACTTCAAAGGTATGTGAATTTACGATTTGGCTTCTGGTGGCCACCGCTTTGCTGGTGAGAAAAATGTTTTGGTATACCGGCTCAAACTGTTGTGCATACATTCTGCTGCTACCAGCCAAGCCTAATACAAAAGCGAAAAATAAGAGAAGAGATGTTGTTTTCATTGGTCAAAACTTAATTACTACACTACTAAGAAACGGAGGTTAGGCGTAGAAATTCAGTGGATAAGGCCAAATGGTTCAAATTCCCGAACGATCGGGGATTTAGAATGATTCGTTAGCAGAAATGGTCAGCGGTGGCTAAAATGGCGTGTAAAAGGCTGAAAAATAGCTAATTAAATAGTTGTTCAATGTTTCTAAAAAGTGAACTTAATTTCAAGCTACTTATTCAAACAACCGTTAATGCAATTCATCACATTCTGGTAACCGTTTAGACGAGAAAAATTTATCAGATGTTTCAGAAAAACATATAATTTTCCACAGCGTGGAATAAAAATATGGCAATTTTCAGCTTTTTCGGCCAATTTGGATAGGGTTAGCTCTTCTGTCGCCGACACATTAAGAGAAAGATCACATATGTTTAGAAGGTGAAACCTTTCTAAAGTCACCCTCCTGACTTCCTTTCTCCCAAGCTTTTTCAGCTAGCGGTCGAATGCTTCGACCGCGATTACTTTAGAGGCTTTCATCTACCTAAGCTTAACGCTGTACTGCAGAATTTGCAGAGTAGCTGGGCTAAGTTACTTTGCTTGAGATGCTGACGGTTCTTTTCGGTCGAAACATTCGACCTCAGGCGACCTCCTGCTTAAGCATGCTCCTGTTCCTCCATTCATTAGGGAGCTTCATTTAGACCTTGTAATGGTTTTTAGCGTAAATACATTATAGGTCTTCTTCACATCACTAATTTGTCTGTCATGAGAGCAACACATATCGCTGTACTATTTACCTTCCTACTGTCCTTCATTTCTCCCTCGTCACATGCCCAGGAAATGGACAATGAATCCCTGGAGAAAATCCTTTATGTAGTAAGTGATACGCTCATAGGCCAGGCAGGTGCATGGGAATTCATCGTTGAGGAGCTACCTATGATTTGCCTGACAGATGAGTCCCATAACCGTATGCGCATTATTTCTCCTATAGCGGAAATGTCCGAGATAACTGACGAACAGGTAAAAGAAGCCATGGAGGCCAACTTCCACTCAGCCCTGGATGTAAAGTATGCCATTTCCAGTGATGTCATGTGGGTAGCTTATATACATCCGCTTAAAGAGCTCACCAAAGATCAGGTACTCAGCGCCATTTCTCAGGTATACTATGGGCATCTCACTTTTGGGACCTCCTACACCAGTTCTGACCTAGCCTTTCCTAATATTGGCGAACCTGCTCCCGAAGAAGAGCCTAAAGAACCCGTCAAAAAGAAAAGTAAAGGGAAGAAATCAAGAATCTAGCTCAACTGTATTTCTTGATGATACTTTGTAGTTCAGCTTCCTGCTGATGAACCCTCTCAAATAAAGCAAGCTGGTTTCTGGCCCTATCCAGGTTTTGATCAGCATAATGGGTGCGGTAGTACACATCTCCTGAAAGGTAGTCTGTCAGAAAACGTATGGCCGTTATCAGGATCATCTGCTTTCCACCATGAAGGAGGTATTCTTTTTCCCTCTCCGAGAGAAATCCACCTGCTTCTTCCAGGTATCCCTTGCAAAGGGCTTCGAATATGGGCTTTCTGATGGTTATCAGCTCTAACTCCCTACTATTCTCATCTACCGGACTACAAAAGGTCCTGACCATATCTCCAAAATCATGTATGGAATAGCCCGGCATGACCGTATCCAGGTCTATCATGCATAGGCCCCTATGGGTCTTTGTGTCTAGTAGGGCGTTGTTAATCTTGGTGTCATTATGCGTAACTCTCAGAGGGAGGAAGTCCTCTTTCTGATAAACGGGGTCATTCAGGATGAACTCATGGTAAGTCTCAACTTCCTTGATTGCTTCCTTCGCTTGTAGTTTTCTCTCCCCTGAAGCCGCTTTCAAAGCGTCCAGGAATTGCTGATACCGTATGGGGACATGCAAAAAGTCAGGCAGGGTTGTATGTAGATCTTGAATGGGGAAATCACTTAGCAATGCCTGGAAGCGGCCCACTAATTTTGCCGCTTCATAGGCTTGACCAGAATTCTCGGCTGTTTGGAGGACATAAGAATGTTGAATATAAGGAAACATTCTCCAGTAAGAATTCCCCTCCTTTAAGAGGGTAGCTTCCCTATTTTTCAAGGGAATCGGGGGGAGATACCTCCGCCAAAAATCCGACACATTGCTTTTTTGCAATCTATCTTTCATGTGTCGGGCGACCATCAAGATATTTTCTGCTACCTCATATGGCTGTGGGAAAACTTTGTGATTGAATTGCTGGAGCACGTAAGCCTGTTCTGCACCCGAAACCAAATATGTAGCATGAATATGACCTTCTCCGAGCGGAGAGATTTCAGCAACTGATCCTTTAAAACTGAATTGAGTGGCTATGGCCAAGAGGGCATTTTTATCCATTATCCCCACAAATCAACTGGATATACCCCTTTCTCTATGAGGATACGGACCTTGTCTTTCGCAATCTCTTTATCCTCTTTGTAGGTAACCCCAAACCACTTTTCTTTACTGGCTAACACTTCTACCGTCCCTTTTCCTTCTTCTACCAGCCTGTTTACTACCGTGGGGATATAAAACTCTGCTTTCAGCTCATGAATATTCTTTTGAATAAATTCCTTGAAATAGGCGCTATACTGGTCAAAAACAGCAGGTCCAAAGCCCAACATATTCATAGAAACAATGGTATCTCCCTCTATTTGAGTCCACTGGTCTTCTCCTTCCTTGAACACAATTTTTCCTTCCTTATGCTGAATGTGCGTACGCTCAGTAACGCCCAGGAGCAGCTTTTCGGGAGAAATTTCACATACGCCTCTGGACACATAGCCAAAATCAGAAAGCGTATTATCCAGCTGATACCCTATCATACAGTGAGTGGTATCCCCTGATGATAAGGGACTTAGGAAATCTGCTAGCATGTTAAAAGAGCTGCTTCCATAAAAATCATCCGCATTGATCACGGCAAAGGGCTCTTTAATAGCTGAAGCTGCCACCAGCACTGCATGTCCTGTCCCCCATGGTTTTACCCTCTCTTCAGGCACACTCACGCCTTCAGGAAGGTTATCAAGCTCCTGATACACATATTCTACCGGGATTTTTTCGGAGAATTTATTTCCAAACACTTCTTTGAAAGTATCCTCTATATCCTTCCTGATGACAAATACCACTTTGCCAAAGCCTGCTTTGATGGCATCATAAATGGAATAGTCAATGATAGCTTCTCCGGAAGGTCCAATGGAGTCGACTTGTTTTAGGCTGCCGTACCGGCTCCCCATTCCCGCTGCGAGGACAAGTAATGTAGGTCTCATATAAATGATCTCGTTTTAAGATGGGGCAAAAATCATAATAAAACAGCGCATGACAAAATCCGATTTTCCCTCTTTTTTAATCTCTGTCTGAGCACAGTAGTAGCGTGCAGTCTGTCTAGACAAAGAGGATCAATCTTTTTGGATTGTCATGCGCTTAAACCAAACCTACATGTAACTTATACTCTAAGATATTGAATATTTGTAATAAAATCGAATTTTGATAATAAAAATTTCATGAACAGATGAAAAAATCTCTATCTTGACTAATAGAGGGCTATTTTTACCCCTGTTTTTTTGACAAACCTTACACACTATGAATCTCGCAACCATCGACTGGGTCCTGATAGGAGCCTTTTTTGTTATATCTCTCATCATCGGTATAGTAGTATCTAAAAAGGCCGGAAGTAGTGCTTCCGAGTTTTTCCTTTCAGGAAGGAATATGCCATGGTGGTTATTGGGGATATCTATGGTGGCGACCACCTTCTCCGCAGATACACCTAACCTGGTAACAGACATAGTTAGACAAAACGGCGTTTCCGGTAACTGGGTGTGGTGGTGTTTCCTGTTAACAGGAATGTTGACGGTATTTGTGTATGCCAAGCTCTGGAGAAGATCCGGCGTTCAAACTGACCTTGAATTTTATGAACTCAGATATAGTGGAAAACCGGCTGCCTTCCTTAGAGGGTTCAGAGCTATTTACCTGGGATTTTTCTTTAACATCATGATCATGGCTACCGTTTCGTTGGCAGCCATTAAAATAGGTGGGGTTATGTTGGGCTTAACACCCATCCAAACCCTCCTGATAGCTTCCGTAGTAACGGTCTTTTATAGTTCACTTGGAGGACTGAGGGGTGTATTGATCACCGACTTTTTTCAGTTTTTCATAGCTATGATAGGTGCCATCTGGGCTGCCAATGTAGCCTTGAACCTTCCTGAAGTTGGGGGGCTTTCTAATCTACTATCCAATGAATTGGTAGCTGACAAACTCAGTGTGATCCCGGACTTCAGCAGCATGTCTTTTAAAGATCTGCTTCCATTATTCATTCTTCCATTGGCAGTCCAATGGTGGAGTGTATGGTATCCCGGTGCAGAGCCTGGTGGAGGTGGATATATAGCTCAGCGTATGCTTTCCGCCAAAGATGAAACACATGCGACAGGTGCTACGCTTCTGTTTAATGCAGCTCACTATGCATTGAGACCCTGGCCATGGATCATCATTGCCCTATGTTCTATCGTAGTGTTTCCTAATCTGAGCGATATACAAGCAGCTTTCCCTAACGTATCTGAAGACCTTATAGGGAATGACCTGGCTTACCCAGCCATGCTTACTTTTCTACCGGCAGGTTTACTAGGGCTGGTACTTGCCTCACTCATAGCAGCTTTTATGTCCACCATTTCTACGCACCTGAACTGGGGGTCTTCTTATCTGGTATATGATTTCTACCAGAGGTTTGTAAAGCCTGAAGCTTCCGAGAAAGAACTGGTGAATGTGGGAAGAGTATCTACTGTACTCCTTATGGTACTTTCTGCCGGCTTGGCACTGGCGCTGGAAAATGCCCTACAAGCCTTTAATATTCTCCTACAAATAGGAGCTGGAACAGGGCTCATCTTTATTCTACGCTGGTTCTGGTGGAGAATCAATGCATATAGTGAAATAGCTGCTATGGCTATCTCTTTTATTTTGGCCCTTTATTTTCAGATCGTTCATGAAAAATTAGGATTTGCTCCTATAGAAGATGAGTACCAGCTGATATATGGGATCATTCTGACTACCATAGGGTGGGTAACCGTAACCTTCCTGGCTCCATCTACTGATGATAAAACGCTAAGAAATTTCTATAAGGTTATTCAGCCCTCTGGAAGCGGATGGGATACCGTCATAGCTAAGGCAGCAAGCGATGGAGAGCCATTAGCTGAAAATCCAGCCAGAGGAAGGCTTCCATTAGAAATCCTTTGTATGGTGATAGGATCTTTGACTGTCTATTCTGCTCTCTTTGCGACCGGATTCTGGATTTATGGAAAAATGACGCTGGCACTCATTCTGACAGCAGTGGCAGCGGGAGGTACATTATTCCTGTTTAGAACATGGGGAAAGTTACAAGGAACAGCTTCCTAAGCTTTATCAGGAAGTAATAGAGAATACAACTTGTATCCTTAATTTAGAATGGTGTCTTAGGGTGAAACTCCCCTAACTACCTATATCTATGGGAAATGGTATTCCGTTTTCACTGCCTATGAATACATTGAGAGCCATATTTTTAAGCCTAGTCATTGCCCTACCCCTCAGCGGGATGTGTCAATACAGGGTTTCCGGAAAAGTTACCATACAGAAAGACCAGAGGAAGAAACTATTAGGGCGAGATACTCGCTATGGCGCCTTCCAGTCCAAGGTGGGAAATAGCACCGATAGCCCCCTGTTGGATCCGGATAATAATATCATCATCAGCTTTCATCCACAAGGCTTTACCCCTACCCTGGCAGCAACTCAAAATGCCTATATCACCCAGGTTAATCAGAGGTTTATTCCTCAGGTATTGCCTGTAGTAGTGGGATCAGTTGTCTACTTCCTTAATGAGGACAATGAGTACCATAATGTGTACAGCAGAACGCCCAGGTCTTCATTTAACATAGGTAGAAGGTCTCCAGGGAATACCTATCCTCAGAAAATACAAAAGACTGGGGTCATCAATGTCTCCTGTGACATTCACCCACATATGAGTGCGGTCGTGTTGAGTTTAGACACCCCTTACTTCACCAGGGTGAACCCCGATGGGACCTACAGCATAGCAGGCTTACCAGCCGGGAGGTATTCTGCCAGATTGTTTCATAAATTTATGGGGACGATGAGTCGAGAGGTAGAGGTAAGAGCAAATACTGCTCAACTAAACTTTGCACTATCTGAAAACTAATGCTGAGAATATTTACCATACTAGTAGGAATCCAACTTCTTTTCTGTTTGCCAAGCATTGCCCAATCTGTGTTTGAGTTTCAGGGAGCAGTAGATTTTGAACTAAGTGTGGGCGGAAAAGACTCAGAATTTTACTGGAATGGCATAAATAGGGACAAAACTAAACTGAGGTTTGGGATCCAGACTGCAGACTTACTAGGAAGGTGGAACATTTCTAGTCAATGGTCTCTCCAAAGCAGGGCCATCGTAACACGGAAGCTTGGAAATGCCTTTGAAGATTTCAGGCTTGCCCAGCTAGCTGTAAATTGGGAGTCCCCCAAAAAGCGAACAACTCTTTCCTTTGGTAGATTTCTAACCCCCTTTGGTTCCTTCTACAGTCGTCTGCTGACTTCTGACAGAGACTTTGTGGAAGCGCCTCTCTTTTACATGTACTATGTGAAGATTTCTGAGCAGGTAGGATATTCTACTGACTATCTGTGGAGGTTTGCTCTACCTATACAAGGGGTTCCGGACTGGGGATTGGTTTCTGCCTACAGATTTGGATATTCTAATGGCCTTAAAGCTAAGTTTGAGTTTCCGGATAAGTCTATCTCATGGGAAGTAGCCTTAATACAGGCGGGACTGTCTTTTCAGGGTGACATTAGTGATCCCATCTATCCGGGGATTTCTACGCGACTTACTCTCCAACCCACCTACTTCTGGAAGCAAGGTATTTCATTCAGCCATTCAGGTTTTATGCAAGAAGGTAGTATAGACATAAGTGATGAAGTGAGGAGATCTTCCTACCAAACCATGCTGGGAATGGACTTTGAGTTAGGATTCTCCTACTGGGAGTTCTCCGGAGAATTAACTGCTGTACAGTATAGAGTCCCCCAATTTGACGTAGACAGGCAGGAATTAATCCCGAATAGAGACCTCCTCAACCTGGAACTCTTTGCTGGGAATTTAGACCTAAAGTACGAACCTCCTTTCTTAAGCGGTGCCTATATGGCCTACAGGTTTGACTTCGTCACCTATGCGAATGAGACTTTCGAAGGCATGGAAAGGCTACGTTGGGCATTTCCGGTGGAAAGACATTCTCTAGCAGTGGGTTATAGGCTAGGAGAACATATCCTATTCAAAAGTGTTGTTTCCCTACAATCCTTTAAAGGGATAGACCAGGAACTCGATATGGATTCATGGAGAAATACCGTTACTTTCTACTTCTAACAGTGCTATGGGCTCACTTTCCTCTATAAGAATTCTTCTATTGGCAGGAATCTGTATCCCACAGCTATTGTTTTCCCAATCCTCAAGTGATTTCCATCAAAAAGCCCTTCAATTCCAGAATACAGGAAATCTGGATTCCAGCAAGGTGTATTTCCATAAAGCCATCTCTATCCTAAAGGCTGAAGATTCCACCACTTCCTTATCGGAATTACACTACGAATTAGCTGATGTCTACATCAGATCTAATCTTCTGGCTAATGCTGCT
>JBCBKZ010000180.1:0-8941 GCA_038520955.1 Bacteroidota bacterium
GTTATGAGCTGCAGCTCATAACAAAGCCGAACAGGAGAATAGCTTTTAGGTTTGATAAGCGATTCACGTGCATAGTAAGTAGTAGTTTCCAGAATTTATAGAACAGCAAAAGTAATTTTGTTAGGTATTTCAAAATTACACTCGAAAATACATAAAAAAACTGATATACTTTGTATATTTAAACGCATTTATCAGACTACGACTCGCATAATCATTTAATTCTAATAGATTCTATAATTTTAATTCACGTATGAAAAGACTACTACTTAGCCTTGCAGCTATATGTCTGCTGTTACCGGCAACATTTGCACAAATCACATCTGTAGGGATTATTGGTCCCTCTACTCCCGGTGGATGGGATGCTGACACTGATATGGTTCAGGATACAGCTAATGCCGACTTATGGTCACTCACCATTACACTTCTTGATGGAGAAGCTAAATTCAGAGCCGATGATGATTGGACAGTTAACTGGGGAGAAACCACTTTTCCATTTGGAACAGGTACTCAGGGAGGTCCAAATATTCCTGTAATTGGTGGAGACTACACCATTACCTTTAACTCAGCTACCGGAGAATATTTCTTCGACTATGATGGTCCTGTAGGGATCATAGGAGATGCTACTGCTTTTGGATGGGACAGAGACATCAACATGTTCCCTGATACAGCTATGATGGCTGACTCCAACAAATTCTTTATAACAATGGATTTGGGAATGGGTAAGGCCAAGTTCCGTACAAATGATGACTGGCCTGTAAACTGGGGAGCCGAAGATTTCCCAGAAGGAATAGGGGTACAGGACGGTCCTGACATTCCTATCCCTAAAGCAGGAAACTATACCATTACCTTAGATACTGCGACCGGTGCTTACGCTTTTGTAGAAAACGTAACTTTCTCTACTGTTGGAATCATCGGAACCGCTACTGCTGGTGGATGGGATACAGCTACTGCCATGATTCAGGATGGTACTGATGCGAACTTATGGACACTTTCTACTGAACTTAGTGCAGGTGGTCTTCAATTCTCAGCTAATGACGGAGAAATCATCTGGGGAGCTGACGGGTTCCCTACTGACACGGCTATGGTAGATGGAGATACACTTGATGTACCTGCTGGAAGATGGTTAATAGAATTCAGCACTGAAACAGGCATATACACTTTCACTGAAATTGAGATATTCGGTTCCGTAGGAATCATTGGTGATGCTACTCCCGGTGGATGGGATGTAGACACAGATATGATAAGAAGTGAAACTGATTCTTCTCAGTGGTCGCTCAGATTAGAATTGTTAGATGGGGAAGCCAAGTTTAGAGCAGATGATGATTGGCTCGTGGCCAACTGGGGTGCAGGTGATTTCCCAACCGGTGTCGCGGTACGTGATGGTGCGAACATCCCTATTACCGCAGGAGAATACATTGTTGACTTCAACTCTCTTTCCGGAGAATACAACTTTAAGCTTCTCATTGTATATGACTCTGTAGGACTTATAGGTACAGCTACTCCATTTGGAAACTGGGATGAGGACTACTGGATGACACAAGATCCTAATGATGAAGATCAGTGGTTTATTCCATCTGTAGCTCTTTCTGGTGGTGATCAGAATGAGTGTAAGTTCCGTGCTGAGGGAGATTGGATAGTAAACTGGGGAGATGCAGCTTTCCCAACTGGAACTGGTACACAGGACGGTCCTAACATTTTAGTAGAAGAAGGAACTTATGGGATTACCTTAAACTCGGCTACAGGTGAGTACGCCTTCGGAGCTGAGCTTACGACTTCCATCAAAGATTTACTGAAGCCTTCTGATGTAACAGCTTATCCTAACCCAGCCAGCTCTATTCTGAACATTGACCTGAGCAATACCACCATCAGAGGACAGGTAGAACTGAATCTGTATGACATGAGTGGTGCACTTCTGCAAACTGAAAGCAGAACGGTAAACGGTGTGATCCAGATCAACATAGACGACGTTCCTACTGGTATCTATTCTCTACAAATCAAAGGAGAAAAGGCGCTTGTAGGGAAAAGAATCCTAATCGCAAGATAATGCGATGCATTACACACATCTAGAAAAAGGCGGCCCAATGGGTCGCCTTTTTTCATCCCTATAATTCAATGATTCAACCCTAATTTTTCTACTTACTTTCCGATGGAAATGTCACCTTTCTCAGCACTGTACTTCCCATGGGTACAATGGTAAGCTGATCACTTTTCAGTTCAGGCCTATTTCCATACCAGGAGACCTCTGAAGGAGTAGAGGGAGCATAAGTCCATTCTCCAGCTTTAGGCAAGCTTACTGACCGATAGGCTGTATTTTGAGGGTAGCAGTAATAGTCTGTGTATTCGGTTCCTTCATACATTTTGATGACTTCTTCTTTGTGAGGGATGGGATAAGCATACACCAGGGGTCCCCTTTGTATATAGGTTTCCTTGTTGGCAAGTTGATGTTGCTTGACTTCCTGCACGAAAGAAACGATAAGCTGCTCTCCTGCTTCCCACTCCTTCTCTACTTTTACAAAGCCCTTTTCTTCACTTAAGGAACAAGCCCCGCAATCAATATCCATGTTCTCCGTCCAGGCAGGTTTTCTCAGATAAATGGCAAAAGGAATCTTCTCTTCAGTCCCTATGGTAAAGGTAATTTCATCTCCAAGCGGATAATGGGTATCCTGTGTGATATTTACCCTATTCCCATTAAAGGAGGTTTGAAGCTCTGAGGGAGCGTACATAGCAGCTACTAAACCATCTTCTGCCAGGAGCCACATTTGATCCAGGAAGTATGGGAGGTTACGGGTATAGTTGGGCACACAACAGACTGCCGGATCAGAATGAGTAGGCGAATACTTATATCGCACATTCTTTTCCTTCTCATGCTTTCCATGGTGATGGCCATCCAGCACATAGCAATTATCTCCTTTCCCATAGGTAAGGGCTTTACCATCTGGGCTACGGAATCCCATCATCCCGTTATAAGTAAGTTTCTCAGCGTGGTCAGCAAATTGGATATCTCCTGTCTTCTGAAACATAGAGGAAAGAGAATTTCTCAATTCCAATAAGCAACAAAATTCAGCAGAGGTATAGGTAGGATCTGCTTCCAATCCAGCCAACCACTCATTGCCATGTCCGGCACCTGAGGGAAGAACCGCTTTGTTTAATTTATACAAGGCATTTTCATAGGCCTCTTTTAGTTCAGGGTAGCCAGTATGATAGTAGGCATTAGCGAGTGTCCTGAGATGCTCATAAGTGTGTACGCCATGTCCAGTAAAGAGGGAATCTTTCTCAGCCAAAAAGGGGTAGCGTAAGTCATTAAATGCCCGGTTGATATTGTAGGTAGAATAAGCCTGATACAACCATGTAGCATAGTCCTGATATTCTTCTTTACCGGTAATTCTGTACAAGGTCTCGCATACATCAGTGATCATAAGACCATGCGTCACGCCCCCAAAAGCATTCTCCAGCAAAAAGGGGTGCCTTCCGTTAGGTCCATACTTTTGCATAGTAACTGCCATGGCCTTCTCCACTGCTTCAAGCACTCTCTCTTCTCCAGTAATTTCGTAATAGCCCAAGAGACTACGGAAGGAAGTGGTTTGTGCCCACAACTCTCCATTAGACCCTTTATGCTGATACCGTAGATTAGGCTTGTATATGCCGATGTAGCCATCTTCATCCTGGGAAGCCAGCAAATTTTCAACTATAGCTTCTGCTTTACCGATAGCCTCTACATCATGGGTCATGTAAGCATGCCTGATAAAGCCATCCCACCAATTTCCTATCGTCTCTGCATTCCACCACATAATGGACTGCTCCCAGGCTTCTCCCGTCAGCACCAAGTCCCCCATCTCAGGTACATCTTCCAGGCCTCCTCTTCTGGCGGTACGGAACAGATCATCCTTTTTGATACCAGGGTATAATTCTTCCAGGGCACCTACTACTCCGGTTTTCAGGTCTTCCTCCATCATGTCTGCTAACCATCCAGCGGGTTTCGTACTCCCTTGTGGTAAAGAGGTAAAAGCAGGTGTTAAAGGGGACCTTTCATTCTGGAAGAAGGTGAGCAACTTGCTATCTTCCTGTATACTCTCCTTCACCTGGTCAACCTGACTCAGAAAACTTTCTCCTTGAGAATTCTCCTTTTTATGGCAGGAAAGAAGCAGCAACAGAATTAGCGGCAAAAACTGTAGTAGTCTTTTCATGTTTGCTGAATTACGGTAGTAGTTTTATATAGCTCGATCTCTTTGCGACCTGGCTTAGATACAATCTCACGCTAAGCCGCAAAGACGCCAAGGTTTATCCATTTGAAGCGATCCTATCAAAGAATTGATAAGTAGCCCCTACGTGCTCATGCCAATACTCCCAGCTATGGCCACCTGGAAACTCTTCATAGATGTGTTCAAACCCTTTTTCCCGGAAAGCAGTATCTAATTCCCTGTTGTAGCTGATTAGCTCATCTTCTGTCCCGCAGTCAAAGCGCATAGGAGGAATGTGCTCTCCTATACAGTCAAGGATACTGGGGTCAGGGATGTTTTTCAACTTCTCTGCCCAATCTTCCTCTACAAATAGCGACATCTGGTCTAGGGAAGTCATACTGGAATGTCCACTGATACCTGAGAAGGTTTCAGGATACTTCAGTCCCACCCTGAAGGCTCCATACCCACCCATGGAAAGTCCGCCTATGAAGAAAAGAGAAGACTCATTGACAGTATCTACTTCCTGTCGAATGAGGGCAGGGGCTTCTTCCCCTATCCATTTTTCAAAATCTCTTCCATCATATGAAGCATATCCGCTGCCATCTCCCCAAAGGCCATCTGAAGGCATGACCAGAATAGCTGGTGCTATCTTCTCTTCATCTATCAAGTTTTGCAGGACCACATGCGCACCTCCTTGTAAACTCCATGACCAGTGGCTGCCATAGACCCCATGAAGGAGGACATAGACAGGAAGGCCAACAAGACCTCTAGCTTGTTCAGGGACATACACACTCACATCCCCTCTTCCCTTCAAAGCAGGACTCTTAACCGTGATTAGCTGAATCCCCTCAGCAGAGTATCGAGCATCTGATTTTTGTATGGTCCTGAATTTCATATCAGAATAAAATGACGCCTTTAGCATTTCTCCCTTCCAGCATATGCTGAAATACCAGCTCTACCTGATCCAGGGAGTAGGTCTGCGTAATCAATTCATCCAGCAATAGGTCTCCCTTTTTATACAATCGAAAGATTCTCGGGAAATCCACAGTAGGATTACATTTTCCGTAAAGGGGATTCAGGTAGACTTTATCCCACTCAAAGAGGTTCATGTCTATGGTCAATTCTTCTTCTATTCCACTTACCTGAACCGCTGTCCCTCCATTTCTGGTCATTAATAAGGGACTTGCACCTAGCGCCGGAACTCCTGTGCACTCAAAGGCATAGTCTGCTCCCCTGCCCTCAGTCAGTTCCTTCACCTGCTCAAAGCTCTGGGATAGGTCTTTATCTTCTCTCCTTGATTGAATCAGATGAGTGGCGCCAAACTGCTTAGCCATTTCCAGGCGTGTCTCTTTCAGGTCAATGGCTATCACCCTCTCAGCGCCTGCAATTCTGGCTCCCTGGATGACATTTAGCCCTACTCCACCACAGCCAATGACTACCACCGAGCTACCTGGCTTCACTTTAGCGGCATTTACTGCAGACCCATAACCCGTCATTACGCCACAACCCACAATGGCCGCCGATGCAAAGGGAATATCATCCTCAATTTTGATGACAGCTTCCCTTCTCACGACGGTATGCGAAGAAAGGGTCCCTATGTTAAAAGATCTTTCGATAGGTTTTTCCTGCCATAATGAAGCTTGGGGGTGAGCGTGCCCGTCCGCGGGAGCAAGTGCTGTTACTGGAGAATAAGTTTCACAAATGGCCAGGTTACCATTTCTACATTGAAAACAATCTCCACAGGAAATGGCCCAGTTTAATAAAACAGGATCTCCTACTTCTACATGCATTACCTCTTCTCCCTTAGCCAATACTACACCCGCACCTTCATGCCCAATGATCATGGACTTCCCCCAGTTTAGAGAGTCCCAATCTGTGTGGCAAACTCCTGAAGCCTTGATTTCCACCAAGACTTCATCTGCTTTGGGTGCATTGATGGTAATCTGGTCGACAAAGACCTTCCCTTCTCCATTGGTGATGGCTGCCTGTCCTATCATGGCTATTCCTGATTTTTAAGAGATTGATAATAGGCTAAGCGTGGATCATCTCCTTTTTCAGCTTTGTAAGCTTTGGCTTTCTCCCATAATTCTGTGAGAACTTCAGGATGTTCTTCTGCTACATTATGATCATTCCGTAGATCTGTGTTCAGGTCAAATAACTCAAGCTCATCATAGGTTACATGCCAGCGGAGAAACCAGTTGTCCTGGCGTACCCAATATCCCTCTACATTATCCCCCATGACGTTATTGGGATCTTTAGATCGGTTACTGATGATGTTTCCCTGTAGCACATCTCTGAGGCCCTTTTCTTTCCCTTCTATTACCGGTCGGAATGATTTTCCATAGAAATGGTCCGGCACTTCCACCCCTACATAGTCGAGAATAGTAGCCGGAATATCTGCAGAATGAATGAGAGCTTCAGTTCTGACTCCTTGAGGAATTTCATCACCGAGCGCAAAAATGATGGGAGAGCGAAATGACATATCATATAGAGAGCTTTTTCCTTTATCTCCCCCGTTATGCGAGCGCATAGGATCATCCCAGTATTCCTGCTTGGGTTCCTGCTCCCATCCGTTATCATTCACGTAGACAATGAGGGTATTTTCATACAAGTTTTTCTCTTTTAGGTAGTCTACCATTTCTCCCCAGGCATCATCAAACCAGGTACAATTAGCGTAGTACTGCTTAGCGGATTCAGACATATCCTGGTCCTTGTAGAGGGTATAATACTTTTCCGGTGCATCAAAAGGGTAATGCGGTAAGGAAGGAGCAAACCAGATAAAGAAAGGATTCTCTCCAGCCTCCTCAATGAAATCATAAGCGGGCTGATTTGTCACTCTTGCGAGGTCCATTCCATCCCCTCCCATATGATTGTGAAACCAATTGGTGGTTTTCTGTTCCTGCTCTGTCCAGCCCTTCGTCATGCCATGTGTGAAGCCTCCATTCTGATAGGTAAACTCCCACCATTTACCTCCCTGGAAACTTACATAGCCTTTCTCTGCCAGCATTTCCGGAAGGGTCTCAAATGCAGGAAGGGCCAAGGCTCTTAAATCAAAATACCTTTTAAACCCCACCAGAGAATCCTCCGGTATGTTTTTCTCCTTTACAAGCCGTTGAAAAACGTCCTCACTCTTTTTGTAGTAGTCTATGGGTAAAATACCAGTCAACAGGGTTTGTAAAGAAGGCCTACAATGGTTATCAGATACATATCCATCTGTGAAGAGTGTACCATTGGCTACCAGTGCATCCATGTTGGGAGTCTGTACATAGTCAGCTCCCATAAATCCGAAATAGGGATACCCCTGATCATCTCCCACCAGTAGGATAATGTTGGGGAGGGAAGGTTCCTTTTCTTCTGTCTTTTCAGACTGACAGGAGAAGAGAATGATATTACTAAGTAGTACTACAAAGAATGGATTAAGCTTCATAGAGCACAGGGTTAATGGGTGAGTTTATTACTTCTCCGACTTTGGCGCCTGGGCACCAGGTATCCCAATCATTTTGTTGACCATCATTCTCAGGCTGCTTTAGGCGCATGTCTCTATCCATATAAATGACCGTCATAACCTTGCGCATATGATCCGTAGTATTAGCTCCAGCACGATGGAACACCCAACCAGAGTGAAAACTGACCTCACCCATATCAAAGGGTTCTATGATATGTTGAAAATCTGTTACTCTGAGTTTTTTCTGAATCAGCGCTTCACTCTCATCAGAAATTTCAAGGTCTCTCCCATCCACAATTTTATGACTGCCAGCACTAAATTCTAAGGGACCCATTTCCAGGGAAATGGGCTGTAAGGGAATCCAGGCTGTAATGGTCTTATCTGTTTCTAATGGCCAGTAATACTGGTCTGCATGCCAGGGCGTAATTCCTCCTCCTGCTTCTTTAAATAAGGCCTGATCGTGGTACATGCGCACCCCCTCTACCTGCATGAGTTGAGAAGCTATGGAGGCTAATCTTTTACTGAATACAAATGATTTTACCTCTTCATCCTCCAGCCATAAGTTAAATAGTTGGAGAAAAGCTTTTCCATAGGTGTCCCTTTTTTGGAGATCTCGTTTTTCCTGATTCATTTCCTCCACTTTCCTCGAGATCACCTTATTAAAGTGCTGAATAGTCTGAGCGTCAAATACATCTTTAATCTTGATGTATTTATTGACCTGATAATAGTCAATTTGCTCCTGAGTCAAGGGAAGTATTTGATCTAGTAGCATATGAATAGTAGTTTAGCCTTTGCAATGGCCTTAAAAAAAAGCCATATTTGTCTAATAAATCGTCCTCACCCGATCTCCTCTAGTCTGGTTTATTTACTAGCAAAATACATCAATTGAATCGGAATAAATTTTCGGATTTAATTCAATCCTTTGCATATCTAAACATATTTTATCAAAATTTTCCTAAATTGCGTTTATGATAAGCAAGAATCCTGTTTATGAGTCCATCTTTGAGCAAAATTCCAAAAGGACTCTTATGGTGTTTGAGCAGGAAGAGTCTGCTTTACTTCCCTTCTGGCATTATCATCCGGAAATTGAAATTACCCTTATCACTCAGGGGAAAGGGACTCGAATGATAGGAGATAGCATTGAGAGCTATCAGGATGCGGATTTAGTCATGGTAGGAGAGAATCTTCCCCATCACTGGATATCGAGAGAATTCAACAAAGAAAAGTTACAAACGGCTGTAGTTATTCAGTTTCAGGCCAGATTATTTGAGGGAAGTAAAGCAGACTCTTCCTGCTCAAACACCATAAGAGTCCTTTT
>JBCBKZ010000181.1:0-8937 GCA_038520955.1 Bacteroidota bacterium
GAAATTTCTTTGATTTACCAGATAGAATTTATTGGACTGACTATTTTATGTCTGATAGTGATAGGTCTTTTCTCTGGCTGGTACCCTGCGTGGCTGACTGCGAAGATCCAACCAGCCATAGCCGTCAAAGCAAGTTATTCATTCAGCGATAAGCTGTCCAACTGGCTTAGGAAGGGCTTGGTTGTAGCTCAATTCTCCCTTTCGGCTGGTCTACTTTTGGCCATGATCATCATGTCTCGCCAGATGAAATACTTCCATGAAATGAATCTGGGCTTTAACCAGGAGAATATACTTTCGTTTAAGCTGCCCGATGCTGAAAAGAAAGCGCTTATGGAAACAGAGTTAGCTAATATTTCAGAAATTCAGCAAATGGCATTTGCATTAGGTTCTCCTGCAGGAAATGACACCTGGACTACTATCATGCACCAAACTAGCTTGAATGAACCTGACAGGCAAAATGTGAGAATGATATGGGTAGACGAATCCTACCAACAGTTGTTTGGGCTAGAAGTATTGGAGGGGAGATTTGTAAGTATTTCAGACACTTCCTTTATCAGTAGCACAATTCCTGAGGAAGAGCAGGTCCCCAAAGTAGTAGTAAATGAAACCCTGGTGAAACAGATGGGATTAGGAACGTCTAAGGAAGCGTTAGGGAAAAGGATTTTGACAGGGGTGAATAACTGGAAAGTGGAAGTAGTAGGTGTAATAAAAGATTTTAACATCTCTTCTCTTCATCATGAAATCATGCCGCTCATGATGGGTGCATATCCTAAGTATCAGGAGGAAGCTAGTATTAAGCTTGCCAGAAACATTGATCTTCCTGCTGCCTTGAAAGAGATAGAGGAAGCTTATACTAGTGTTTTTCCAAAAAGTATATATCAGTTTGAGTTCCTGGATGAGAAGATAGAGAGATACTACGAGTCAGAAAGCAGGCTGTTTAACCTTTTTAAAATCTTCTCATGGTTAGCTATGCTCATCTCATGTCTTGGCCTTTGGGGCTTGGCTACCTTTGCTACTGTCCAGCGGACTAAAGAGATAGGGATTCGGAAAGTATTAGGAGCTAGTGCTTCTAGGCTTGTTGGCTTATTGTCCAGAGACTTTTTCTTAATGATAGGGGTTTCATTTCTCTTGGGAGCACCACTAGCTTGGTATGGGATGAAGGGATGGCTTCAGAATTTTGCTTACCAGGTATCAATACATTGGACCATTTTTGCGCTGTCAGCCTTTTTCATTCTACTTATAGTAAGCAGCACCATAGGCTACCAGACACTGAAAGCTGCCTTGTCAGACCCTGTAAAAGCACTTAGATACGAATAGTTTGTCTTTTTTAAAGGAGTGTAAACTTGGAACATCCTGAATCACATATCCCTAGATGGGCAGAGAGATTTTTGGCCTGGTACTGTAGGCCGGAGATACTGGAAGAAATCCAGGGAGACCTCTATGAGTTGTACGATAAGCGCATTCAGAAGAAGGGATACAGATTTGCCAAAAGAAGATTTATCTGGGATGTAATCAGATCCTTCAGACTGTCCACCATTCGGTTTTTCTCACTCAACCATATACCTGCCATGTACAAAAGTTATTTCAAACTGGCTTTGCGCAACTTCTGGAAAGAAAAACTCCAGTCTTCTATTCATGTATTCGGCCTTACCCTAGGCTTAACCTTTGGGTTACTCATGCTTCTGTGGGTACAGGATGAGGTAGGGGTGGATAAGTTTCATGAAGATAGCGGTCAGATTTATCAGATTTTCTACCAAAACCAGGAAATAGAGAATTCTTTTCTCTCACGTTCAGTTTCATACCCTACTGGTATAAGGCTGCAGGAAGAAGTTGCCGGAGTGGAAGCGGCAGCTTTAATTGAAATAGAGGATGACTTTTCCGTAAAGGTGGGAGATAAGGTATTTAAAGAAAGGGGTAGGTGGGGACATTTTGATCTGTTTAAGATATTTTCTTTTCCCATTTTAGAAGGAAGCCTGGCGACCTCTGAGGCAGATTTAGCCTCCGTCATTATTTCTGACGAGTTAGCTGAGAAATACTTTGGGAAGCTTTGGCAGGGGAGTACAGTAGGAAAAACAGTGGAGATGCAAGAGGAAGAGTTTGTGATCAAGGCTGTTTTTCAGAAAATCCCGGACCAGTCTTCCATACAGTTTGACCTGCTCATTAACCTGGAGTTTAGGGTTAACAAAAGAGCATGGATAGACTCATGGGGCAATAGTATGTTTAGAGGGTATGTGAAAACCCAAGCCCTTACAAGCCCAAGTCAAGTTGAAGAGCAGATAACCCAAATTTACAGAAAAGAAAATCCAGATGCCCGGGATGTTGCTACTACAGAAATCCAATTTCTTCCTTTTGAGGACAGGTACTTATGGGGTCGCTATGAGGATGGGAAAATAGCAGGAGGAAGAATAGAGTATGTCAAAATATTTCTCATAGTAGGAATCTTTCTCATTCTGATTGCCTGCATAAATTTCATTAACCTAAGTACAGCAAGGGCTTCCAGCAGGGCCAGAGAAGTGGGGGTGCGGAAGACCATAGGCGCCAGGAAAAATAATCTGGTAAGCCAGTTTCTGGTAGAAACGAGTTTATATACAGTGGGTGCTTCCTGCTTAAGCATTATACTAACATACCTCTTACTTCCAGAATTGAATATGATCACGGGGAAAGAAATCAGTATCCCGTTCCAATCTTCTTTGTTTTGGGTGGGGATGGGAATGATGGTAGTCATGCTGACTTTCTTAGCGGGTCTTTACCCAGCATACATCCTATCAGGTTTCAAGCCAGCACTAGCTGTAAAGGGGGGATTCCAGGCGCAGAAAAAAGGGAAAATGCTTAGGAGTGGTCTGGTGATTACCCAATTTGTTCTGTCGGGCTTGCTGATCATTTCTACCTTAACAGTTAAAAAGCAGCTGGACTATATACGATATTCAAATCTCGGGCTTGATAGAGATAACATGGTCTACATGAATATGTCTGGACCTATGTTTGATAGGTATGATGCCCTAAAAACAAGGCTTCTCCAATACCCAGAGATAGCTCATGTGCTTCAAACCAGTCATGCTCCTATTAATATCCGTTTGTCAACAGGGGATTTTACCTGGCCTGGGAAAGGACCTGATGAGTCTCAAAGTATAACTCTTTTCTGGACAGAGGTTGAGTTTGCAAAAGCATTTGATGTTACTGTCAAGGAGGGGCGCTTTTTTCAGGCTGATATACCTTCAGATTCCCAGGCATTTGTCATTAATGAAGCTGCCGCTAATGTGATGAGATTGGAGAATCCCGTTGGAACCATCATCAGTAGAGATGAAGGGGATAAATGGCCCATAATTGGAGTTGTAAAGGACTTCCATATGCAATCTCTCCACTCGACGATTAGACCCATGGTCATTGAACTCAATGAAGGAAACAAGTGGTCCCTATTCGTACATCTGGAAAAAGGAAAAACTCAAGAGGGCTTAGCTACCCTTGAAAAAGTCTGGGGAGAAGTCATCCCTGATTATCCACTGGATTACGAATTCCTTGATGAGACCTATGCAGAAATGTATAAAAGCGAACTGACGGTAGGGAAACTGTCCTACTATTTTACCGCCATTGCCATTATTATCTCTTGCCTTGGACTGTTGGGACTATCTACCTTCATTGCCAAGCAAAAGACTAAGGAAATAGGGATCCGAAAAATTCTGGGGGCTACGATTTTGGACATAGTCCGCTTTTTATCTCGCGATTTTGTCTTGCTGGTGATGGTTGCCATTTTGATAGCTTCCCCTATAGCCTGGTATGTGCTTGAGAATTGGTTGGGGAAATTCACTTATAAGGTGGAGATAGATGTCTGGATTTTTGTATACGCCCTGATACTCTCCCTCCTGGTATCTATACTGACCATGAGTGTGCAGAGCTACAAAGCCGCTTCACAGGATCCGGTAAAGGCTCTCAGATACGAATAGGCAAATGAATAAGGGAGTAGGAAACTACTCCCATTTTACAAACCTGGAATTGAACTTCATTCCTATGACGCCCCAAAAAGCTTCATTGAAGATTTTGCCAGACATTTTTGACTGACCCATAGTTCTGTCTCTGAAGATGATGGGCACCTCCTTAATTTTGAAGCCATATTTCCAGGTACGGAACTTCATTTCTATCTGGAAGGCATAGCCCACGAAGGTGATTTCTCTTTCCAGCACCTTCTCAAGTGTGGTTCTTCTGTAGCATTTGAACCCGGCTGTAGCATCACGTATAGGCATACCTGTGATGAGCCTTACGTAGGCACTGGCGTAATAGCTCATGAGCACCCGACCAATGGGCCAGTTGACTACATTCACGCCATTGATATATCTGGAACCTATGGCCAGATCGTATCCTTCTCCCTTGCAGGCTGCTAATAAGTCGGGCAAGCTGGCAGGATCATGGCTAAAATCTGCGTCCATTTCAAAGATGAAGTCGTATCCCTTGTCAATTGCCCAGCGAAATCCATGTAAGTAAGCAGTTCCCAGTCCCAGCTTTCCTTCTCTTTGTTCCAAGTGAAGCCTTTCTGAATGCTGTTTTTGCAGATTCATGATGATGTCTGCCGTACCATCCGGAGAATTATCATCTATGATTAATAAGTCTGAATCAGGCAGGTGTTTCAGGACACTTTCGACTAGTGCCTGAATATTATCTTTTTCATTGTAAGTTGGTACAATGACCAGACTTTTGTTCATTCAGAATAAATTTTGGACAAGATTATAAAGAAACAGAAAGTACAGGCAAATGCAAAGAGACTTAACTTCTTCTTAAGAAAATGATAAACTCATTAGACGAATTATTTTTTTGATACACAGTCGATTCAATTTGGTTCACCCAATCAGACCACTTGCTTTGTTTACAAAAATGTTCTTGTTTTACGCGCTAAAGAAATTTTACAGGCATTTCAACCCAAACAAATAAGAATGTCGCACAATCTACTATCGGGAAAAAAAGGAATCATTTTCGGGGCACTAGATGAATCTTCTATTGCATGGAAAGTGGCGGAAAAAGCCCATGAGGAAGGCGCAAGCATCATGCTGACAAATGCTCCTGTAGCCCTAAGAATGGGAAAAATTAAAGACCTTGGTGAGAAAACAGGTGCGCAAATCATTCCAGCAGATGCTACCTCTGTGGAGGATCTGACCAAACTGTTTGACGCAGCACAGGAAGAATTCGGAAAACTGGACTTTGTGTTGCACTCCATTGGGATGTCTCCTAATGTCCGTAAAAAGCGTAGTTATACTGACCTTAACTACGACTGGCTTCAAAAGACCTTTGATGTGTCCGCTGTATCTTTCCATAAAATTTGTCAGCTTCTCTATAAGAGAGAACAGATGAATGAGTGGGGGTCCATTCTGGCCTTAAGCTATATCGCAGCTCAGCGTACTTTCAGTGAGTACAATGACATGGCAGAAGCTAAAGCCCTACTGGAATCTATCGGTAGGAGTTTCGGCTACCACTTTGGGAAAAAGAGCAATGTGCGGGTAAATACCGTTTCTCAATCTCCTACGCCTACTACGGCGGGATCTGGGGTGGAAGGCTTTAACAAGATGTATACCTACGGAACCAAGATGTCTCCCCTCGGTAATGCATCAGCTGAAGAGTGCGCCAACTACTGCATCATGATGTTCTCCGACTATACCAAGAAGGTGACCATGCAGAACCTCTTCCATGACGGAGGATTCTCCAGTGTGGGAATTACCAACGATCTACTGGAAGATTTACCGGAATAAAGAGTTAGTAAACACTAAAACATATTGCCCGGTTTTCAGATGGAAACTGGGCTTTTTTCTTCTCATATCGTAAAAATTTAGAAGAGCCATGTTGGTTATGAAGTTTGGCGGAGCATCTGTAAAAAATGCAGACAGCATTCGCAACGTATGTGATATCATTCAGCAATTTCAGGAGGAACCCTCCCTTATTGTGATTTCTGCCTCAGGAAAAACCACTAACCATTTGGAGGTACTGGCTGACCTGGCCAGGAATGGAAAAGAGGAGGAGACCCTTAAACAGTTTGAAGACATCTTTAACTTCCATAAGGGGTTGGTTAGGGACCTGTTTTCAGATAAGGCTGATGAAGTATTAGGAAAGGTAGAATCCTGGTTCGTAGAGGTAAAACGTATAGTGGATGGGATTTTGCTATTGGAGGAGTTTCCTGAGAGGACCTATGACCGAATCGTTTCTTACGGAGAGATCCTTTCCACTACCATAGTTACGGAATACTTAAAGCTAAAGAATAAAAAAGCCGATTGGCTGGATGCCAGAACGGTAATAAAGACAGACGCTTCTCACAAGCAGGCCAATGTGATCTGGTCTATGACCCTGAGCAATATTCAGGAGAATGTGCTGCCTATGCTGGCACCCGGAAAATCGGTCATTACCCAGGGATTTATTGGATCTACTATAGCGGATAAAACCACTACCCTCGGTAGGGAAGGGTCTGACTATACGGCTTCAATTTTTGCGCACTGTCTGGACGCAGCTAAGTTGATGGTGTGGAAGGACGTACCGGGTATTCTCAATGCTGACCCCAGATTAAGAGACGATACTATTAAGATAGACAACCTATCCTATGAAGAAGCAGTGGAGATGACTTTTTATGGGGCATCTGTTATCCACCCCAAAACTATCAAGCCACTTTACACTAAGCAGATTCCTCTATTTGTAAAGTGCTTCCTGGATACTTCTCTACCCGGAACCTGTATCTCTGACAAGACCAATAAGACGGTCATTACTTCCTACATTAAAAAGAAAAAGCAGGCTTTCCTGAGAATACAGCCTAAGGACTTTTCTTTTATGGATGAAAGGCAGCTGGAAGTCATTTTTGACCATGTCTACAAAACAGGTGTGAAGGTGAATCTGGTTCAGAACTCTGCTATTTCTCTCTTACTCTGCGTAGACGAGGTACCCAGAAAGTTGAAAGCCTTTGAGTCTCTTCTCCTGGACCAGTTTAATGTGGAAATCGAAAGAGAGCTATTCCTGCATACCATTATTCACTTTACGGAGGAGGACCTAAAAACCTCGGAAGATGGCGTCATGGTACAGCAGCAGGACAACAAACTATTTGTAGTAAAAAGAAGCTGATGATAAGTTGAAGTCTAAGATTAAGTTTAAGACTAAGTAAACGCAATGTAGGTAGTAAGTCAGTAGTTGAATTCATTTCAATTTAATGCATATGGAATATAGAAGACTAGGTAAATCCGGCTTGAGAGTCAGTGCCCTTTCCTTCGGGTCATGGTTGACCTTTGCTAAACAAATTAAGGATGGCATAGCTGAAGACTGTATGAAGCTGGCCTATGACAATGGCATCAACTTCTTTGACAATGCTGAGATATATTCAAAAGGCAAGTCAGAGGAGGTGATGGGAACTATTCTTAAGAAAATGGGCTGGGGGAGGGATACCTTCATCGTTTCCAGCAAGGTGTTTTGGGGAGGAGATTTACCCACCCAGAAAGGCTTAAGCGCTAAGCACGTTACAGACGGATGTCATGCTGCCCTGAAACGACTTCAGGTAGATTACTTAGACCTTTACTTCTGCCACAGACCGGACTTCAACACACCTGTGGAAGAAACGGTTTGGGCTATGCACAATCTCATTCAGCAGGGCAAAGTACTTTACTGGGGGACATCTGAGTGGCCGGCTGACCGCATCATGCAAGCCCACATGGTTGCCAGACAGAATAATCTCATTGCCCCTGTTATGGAGCAGCCTCAGTACAATATGCTCCACCGTGAGAAGGTGGAGAAAGAATACCTAGATCTGTATGAGGTAGGTTTAGGAACCACCATCTGGTCTCCGCTTATGTCAGGAATACTTACCGGGAAGTACAATGACACTACGCCTGATGGGACTCGCTTTGACATTGAAGGACTTGACTGGTTAAAGGAAAATGTTTTTAAGGAGGGGAGAATAGATAAGGTAAGAGCGCTCACGTCTTTAGCTCAGGAAATAGGTACCACTATGCCTTTACTGGCACTGGCCTGGTGCCTGAAAAACCAGAATGTGAGTACCGTAATTTTGGGGGCTTCCAAAGTTTCTCAGTTGGAAGAGAATCTTAAAGCTACAGAGACGGCTGCTTTACTGACAGAGGAGGTAATGGAGAAAATAGAAGGCATTCTCCAAAACAAGCCAACACGCACTGAATTTTAAGCTAAGATTATGCTAACAGACCTGCTCTGGTATGAGTATGTTTTTATTGGTTTCGCCGGAATAGTGGTGGGCATCATCAACACACTCGCCGGTAGCGGGTCTCTTATCACCTTACCTATTTTCATCTTCCTTGTGGGCTTACCTGCCCCGGTAGCTAATGGTACCAACAGGATAGGGGCTTTTCTCCAAAGTCTAACTGGGATTTATGCTTTCAGTAAGACTCAGAAACTTCCTTTTGAGGCCTCCAAGTGGTTGCTGCTGCCGACCCTGATCGGGGCTGCGCTGGGTTCCTGGATAGCGTCCCAACTGGATAAGGAAGCCATGTTTCAGGTGGTTGGCTATCTGATGGTGGTCATGCTGGCCGTCCTCCTTATAAAGCCTAAGCGGTGGATTACTCCTACCCAAACAGAGAATATTCGTACCAAAGGTCCCTTGGTCTTTGGGGTATTCTTCCTGATAGGGGTATATGGAGGCTTTATTCAGGCAGGGGTGGGGATCTTTTTGCTGGCGGCTCTTGTGTTAATTTCCCGCTTTAACCTGACCAACTCAAATATCATTAAGCTGATCCTGGTTCTCTTGTTTAACATTCCTACCCTCATCATATTCTTCTATTACCACCAGGTCAATATAGGCTGGGGACTCTTTATGGCGGTTTGTCAGTCAGTGGGAGCAGTCCTGGGCGTGAGGTTTATCACCAAGGTACCCAATGCCAATATGTGGATACATCGACTGCTCATCCTAATTGTAGTCATTTCTATCTTCCGCTTTTTCGGGATTTGGGAATGGGT
>JBCBKZ010000182.1:0-8930 GCA_038520955.1 Bacteroidota bacterium
ATTCAAAGTAGAACTTTTTTTATTTCTGAGAGATAAATTCCGCTAATGGCGGCTTATCTACATGGTATAGAAGAAGCCTATGGAGATTCTCCCCAAAGGCTGGGTCGTGCTCATATGGGCCATGTACCTGGCGACTCCTATGATAGCCCAAAACGGAAGGATAGCTGTCACGGAGAAAAACGGTTACCATGAAATCTATCTGGAAAATGAACCTGAAATAACTGCCCTTCAAGATCTGGGCCAAGGGACAAAGGCATCCTGGGGATATTTCTGGGAAACAGGAGATGGGAACTTTAGCCGTGAAAAAGTTCTCAGGTATAACTGGGATGGAAAAACCCCAACCCCTAGAATAAAGCTTCATCTTACTCCCAGGTATTCGATTGAAAGGACCTTGCCTAAAACTTTTGAAAGAGAATATCAGCTGACAAGCTCAGGTGGGAATCAAAGTCAACTAGCATACGAGCCTAAAGACAGGATTGAAGGAAACTTATCCATCACCCCTAACCACCTGTTGGTACCGGGACACTTAATCCGTCTGGCTATACAGTATAAGGTTCCCTCGAGGTTCAAAGGAAAGGAGACCTATTTGGTATTTGCCATGAACCACAATAATGAACCCGCCAACAAAGTCTTTTCCCTGATTTCAAGCGGCAAAGAAGGCTACCCTACTAGTCATTTTGGAGAAAGGCCTAACCAACAGGGGCTGCTTAAAGTAAGGAATGGGCATCCTGACGTGAAGTTTATAGACTACTTTCGGGATGTTATCACCTTCACTATTCCAGAGGAGGATGCTGGAACAGACATTAAAAGGTGCTTTCTCTCCGTGATGCCCAGCAAGAAGGTCCTTCTTGAGGAGCTACAGAATATGGCCGTTTCAGAACAGGAGTTCAAAGAGACTACTAAAAAATATAAGCTGGCAGCCGCTTTGATTAGTACGGATCCATCCGTCAGACCTGAGGTATTCAATCTGGATCTACCCTTATTTACCTCTCAGGATCCCAACAAAATCTACGCGGCAGATAAAGTTATTCCTTATGAAGGGCAGATGTCAGATACCCTCCTTTACAAAATCACCTTCTCCAACTTTGGAAAAGCCGATGAAAATGAGGTAACGCTTAAAATCCCTTTGCCAGAAGACCTGGCCTTTGAAGAGAGCGTTACATTCAATCCTGACCTACTGAAGAACTCTTTCAATCTCCCCTTTGTGAAAGATACCCTCTGCCTGGAGCCTTGCATTCAGGGAGAATACATCAAAACCTATGGCAGCATGGATACCCTGATTTTTACGCTTAGGGATATACGATTGGAAGGGGTGTCCAGAGGCCAAAGAAGAATCACCAAGTTCAATACAGGTGAAGTCATTTTTCCTATCCGAACGCCTAATGGGAAAGAACCCTCTGACAAAATCAGCCTGGAAGCGGAGATCATCTTTAGCAAGTCAGGAGAAAAGCCCATAAAGACTGGGCAGACAAATGTCTTCTACAGAAGATTTAACTGGGGATTGAAGGTTGGAGCTGGCTACGCCCTCAATGAAGAATTAGGCAAATACCGTTTTTCTGATGATCAACGAAATAGCTATTGGGCAGGCCTGACCTTCAGCACCAATCCCATCAGAACAGGTTGGAGCTGGGAATCAGAACTTAGCTGGCATTATATGCAGGTAGGAATAGACGCAGACCGACCGGTTTACCGTGCCAGCCAACCTGACTACCAGGGCTCTGTCCTAAGCCTCGATACTGAGCTGGACCTCCATCAATTAAATGTACTGGTTCAGAGGCGCTTACATATCAATAACTGGCTGGGAATAGGCATAGGAGGAGGATATTCTCTCCTTATGTATGGACAGGCAAGAGTGGATGGAACCCTTAGTACCGCAGAAGGGAACTATCAGGCAAATACCACCACCACCTTTGGACTAGCCAACTGGGACACTTCAGATGATGTGCTTGATTTTGGGGAAAGCGGAGAGAGCTATGAACTGCTCCCTAATCCTGCCATTCTGCAGGGAGGAGCTATAGCCTTGGCTGATGTGAGGCTGGGATGGGTGAATAAAGGCTTTGCCTTGGGCGGAAGATATGTCTGGAGATTCCAGAATGAACTCTACGATTCTCAACTGGCGAACAGGTCCTGGATAGAAGCCTACCTCATGTTTTCTCTCGCCCGAAAAATGAAATAGCCATGAAAAAGTATAATTCTGGATATCCAAGCCTGAAGGCTATTAGTCTGTTAAGTAGTTTTCTGTTGCTGTGCTTCTCATCATATACTCAACCTAGCTGCACGGGTGCGCCTATTGAGGTTATCACAACTGACTACTCTGGAGAAGGCTCATTAAGTGAGGCCATAAATACAGCTAACTTTTGTGATGGGCCGGACACCATCGTATTTAATCTCCCGGACAGCG
This sequence comes from Bacteroidota bacterium, assembly GCA_038520955.1. Classification (GTDB taxonomy): domain Bacteria; phylum Bacteroidota; class Bacteroidia; order J057; family J057; genus JBCBKZ01. The sequence continues at coordinate 2,402 of JBCBKZ010000182.1, forward strand.
AGAGAAACGCTGATGGGAAGTTTGTGATACAAGTTCAGGATAATCTCCCCACCATTTTTGACAATGGAACGGTCATAGATGGTACAACTCAACCCGGCTATTCCTTTGGAGAAATTGTGATTGATGGTTTTGCAGGAGGTCCCAACGACAATAAACTGTTTAACGCCTTTTTTGTAGATGATGCCGGAGGAATAGAAATCTATGGATTGCATATAACAGAGTTTGTCATCCCCATAGATGCGGGAGTGATAGGTAATATCATCATAGGTAGTGAAGAAAAGGGAAATATCATCACCAGATATGATAGCATAGGCATACAGCTGAATTTTATTACTGCCTTTGATCAGTCTTTAATTCAAGGGAATCAGATAGGGATTGATGATACGGGAGTAGTAGATGGAGAGGGCGCCATAGGAATACTTCTAAACGGAGCGGTAGTGTCTCCTGAGACACCCTTACTGCTGGGAGGCACACAATCAAATGGCGGGAATGTGATTTCGGGAAATCGTTTGGTTCAGATTTACCTGGTAAACGAGGCGGAAAATGTCAGAATTAGTGGAAACAAGCTTGGGACAAACCTGGAGGGCCTTAATCTCCCGCTAGGGCTTGAACAGGACACCACTCAAAATATTGGAATACTCATCCAGACATTATCTACAGATCTATTTCTTGATGACATCACCATTGGGGGAGATGAGCTGGGAGAAGGAAACATTATTGCCTTCAACAGATTTGGGCTAGCACTTTTAGGGACTACCATTAGACGAAACGCTATACTGAGAAACAGGATACACTGTGCTACCCAAGCGGGAATTATTCTCCTTCAGGGAGCCAATCAAAATAAAGAAGCTCCCATCATCATCTCGGCTACTAATCAACTGATTCAGGGAGTAGCCAATTCTTTAGATGTAGTAGAGGTGTTCTTGAATACCCCTGAAGACTGCTTCAACAATCAGAGCAGTCAGGGAAAGATTTTCCTGGGAAGAGCAAGAGCCGACCAACAAGGAGTCTGGAATCTGCCAGGTAATTTTCTTATCAACCGGGATGCAGGAGATTGTGTAACCGCCACAGCTACAGATCCTGATGGCAATACTTCTGGATACTCTGAATGCCTGTCCATCGAGTTCGAAGAACCCACCCGTGATTCTCTGGATGTCCCTAATGCTTTCTCTCCAAATGACGACGGATCCAATGATCGTTGGCGAATCAAGAACCTAACTACCCTCTTCCCCAACAATGAACTGCAGGTATTTAACAGATGGGGGAATCAGGTGTATACAGCCAAACCTTTCCCCATCAATGGATGGGATGGAAGAACTGAAGAAGGAAACCCACTGGACATAGGAACCTATTTCTTTATCCTCAGACTCAATGATCAGGAAAGACAGGAAGAAGTCGTGAAAGGAAGTGTCACCATCATCAAGTAACCCATGAAAACCATAACCAAATATATCATCGCCCTACTGTTAACCAGCTTGATCAAAACGGGATCAGTAGAGGCCCAGCAGTTACCCCTTCATACCCAGTACAGGACCAACCCATTTATGGTAAATCCTGCCATTCCCATAGTTCCCAGAATTATCAATGACGTGAGAGGAGAATTTGATGTGTTGGCATATAAGCACGCAGTGGGTGCGTCCTACAGAGATCAGTGGTGGGGATTAGGTTCCGAAAGGCCCAGAACGCTTTCGGCTTTCTACCAGTATTATGGATCTTCTCCAGACAGAGGCATCAGAAATTGGGATTTCTGGCTGGGTGGCTACTTTCTCAAAGATAATATAGGGGCTACCTCCAATACTGGTGGATATCTAACGGCAGCTATCCATAAAGACTTCGGAATCAACCAGCATCTGCATGTAGGGATTTCTCTGGGCTACCTCCAGTATCAGTTTAATGCCCAGGACCTGTACTTTGGCTCGGATGGAAATCCGAATGATCCTGCCATAGCAGATAATACTCTCAATCTGATAGACCCTGGCTTCGGTATTTACTACAGCAACGATTACGTATTTGTGGGATTCTCCATGCCTAAGATCGTTTCTAATACGGCCGATGGCAGACGGGAGAACATCCACCATATTTACAGTGTGATGGGAACCACCATTAAAGACTGGTGGATGTTTAGCCAGGTAGAAACCTCCATATGGTTCCGCTGGGTGAGGTATAATAATCCTCACATTGACCTGGGGTTCAAGGGGCAGTTTGATACTTCCCTTCCTGTGTGGATGGGAGTGTATGTAGATAATACCTTTGCGGCAAGGGCAGATTTTGGTGTGATCGCTCCCCTAAGTGAAACCATAGATTTCCAATTGGCGGTTTCCTACACCAACAGGGTCAGCTTTTTCAATGAATTAGGAGGCGTATTTGAAGCATCTAATTCTCTGCTGATTAAGTAGCTATAATTATTCTACGCCGTCCAAGGTCGTTGAGGCTCTCGAAACGACATAGCTAAATGGAACAATTTGTCCATTCGAGACCTTCAAGCCACTTATAATAATGAGTTGAATAAGCTCTGCTTGTTCTGTGGAAAAGTCAAGGACTCCGGTCCTTGAACACCAGCATCAATAAGTAACCACTATTCCTATAGTCGGCTGGAGAATGCCCAGCTCATCATCTATGAAGAACATTTGATAGCGCGATGGATCAGTAGGATCTACAATGGGTTGATCATTCTCATCTTTCACCGTATCCAAAATGGGCTGACCATCAATGGCACTGTTATAGATATTCTGGATATCCAGGAAGAGGTTCAAACTCCATTTCTTAAAGAACCATTTTTTGTCCAGGCGTACATCTAGCTGGGTGTAGTTGGCGAGCCTTCCTTGATTGAGTCTGTCATAGTCAGGAACTTCTCTCTGTCTCACATCCCATACTCTGATGAGACTGGACGTTTCTACATCAGCAGGCGTAAAGGGGATACCGGAGGTAAATCTCCATCTGGCGCCCAACTCCCAGTCTTTCCCAAACTTTTTCCCGGCGGTAAGAGAAACGATGTGCCTGTTGTCCCAGGAAGAGGGGACAAATTCCCCATTGTTATCCTTAAACTCACTCCACCCGAGGGTGTAGGCCAGAATTCCGTAAAAGCCTTTATAAAGACGCTGCTGGATGAGTAACTCCATCCCGTAAGCTCTTCCGTCAGAGGTAGATTCAGCTGGCTCATTTCCAATGGTTCCAAAATCACCTCCCAAATTGGCCAGAGAAATGGAGTCTCTTGTGAGGAAGGGATAATTCTGATATCCTTTGAAATACCCCTCAATGGCAATTTTGGTATTTCTAACAGTAGTCCATGATATTCCAGCTACTACCTGATTATTTCTGATATAGGTGATGTCAGTATTGGCTAGTTCTCCTGTATCAGAATCTCTATACCCTAAAACGGTATAGGGAGGAAGCTGGTAGTAAATTCCGGTGTTGGCGTTGATTTTCAGGTTGGGCGCTATGGCATAAGAGACTGAAAATCTGGGAGAGAATTGCTCGAGAGGATTAGACATGCTGCTGGAAAAATCATTTCCATCTATTCTCGCCCCAAGGGAGAGGATCAGTCTATCTTCTAATAATTTTTGACTTACCTGAGCAAAGGCGCCGTATTTATTCATATTGAAGGCAGACTCAAAGTCTATAACCCCAAAGCGCGTACGGTTGAAGGTAGAGTTGGTGTATCTGGCAAACTCATAATTAGCGCCATAATTCCACTTGAGTTTACCTGCTCTGGCAGTACGCTCTATTCTCAGTTTATTTTCACTTTCCTGAGAATTGTAGTCCAGGAGGAGGGTACTGCTCTCGTCATTATTCAGGTACTTGATCGCATCAAAGTTGATCATATTCCTACTCAGGACCACATTCCAGAATCCCTTATCCCCAAAGTATTTGTAGCTAGCACCTACGGTATAGTTCCACTGATTATTTACCGGGATATTATTTAGCTGATAGATCTGTGCTTCTGTAGAGTCCACATCCGTATTCAATTCAAACTCATCTATGGCGGCCAGACCTACCAGGGTAAGCTGATGCCTTTCTCCAAAGTTGAATTTGTGCTTATACTGGAAGTCATTATAGGTGGGAAGAAAGGGTAAACCCAACACCTGAAACAGAAACTGTAAATAAGATCTTCTGGCAGAGAATAGAAAGCTACTGTTGTCTCCGGTAGGTCCTTCCAGCGTAAGGGCCAAATCTGTGGCACCCACAGTAGCGGTAAATCCCAGTCTATCATCCCTGGCCTCTCTTTGTCGGAATTCCAGAACTGAACTTAAGGTATTTCCTCTATTAGCCGGGAAAGCGCCTGAGTAAAAGTCTGTTTCTCCTATCAAGTCTACGTTCAACATCCCCACCGGACCACCGGATGCACCCTGGGTAGCAAAGTGGTTAATGTTAGGCGTTTCTATTCCATCTATATAAAAGCGGTTTTCATTGGGAGCTCCTCCTCTGATGATGATGTCATTTCTAAAAGTGGGTCTACTGGCTACACCTGGTAGTGCCTGGATTACCTTAGAAATATCTCGGTTTCCGCCTGGGTATCTTTTGATTTCGCTGGTTCCTATGGTTTTTAAGGATAGGGGGGATTCTTCTACCTCTTTAAAGGGAGAGGCTACTATATTGACAGAGTCCAGCTGATTTTCTTCGGGACTCATGCCTATTTCCAGGACGTAAGGCTTGGAGTTAGTTACCTGGATTTCATATTCTACCTGTGTTTTATAGCCGGCATATCTCACCTCAAGGTTATACAGGCCGGGATTAATCTGCTGGATGATAAAGGAACCGCTACTATCAGTATAAGCGCCATATTTACTTTCCTGCAGGAATACGCTCCCAAAAGGAAGGGGCTCGTTGGTAAGCTGATCATATACCCGGCCTTTGATAATCCCATTCTGGGCCAGGATGGTTCCCCATGAAGAAAGGAGAGTACAAAAGATCAGCGTAAACTGATATCTGTTCATGAAACTATACTGTTGTTAATCTTAAAATAGGTAAAGGGTAAACACCCTTATAGCCAGAAAATGTTTAACACTTTATCACTTTTGTTAAAACATTTATCTTACCTGGGGACAAACAACAGAGTCCTTAGGACATTTCTCTCAACATTTGTAGAGAAATAGCCTATCGAATTTTATTTCTAATTCTGCTTAGCTGTGTGGGGGTTACACCTATGAGGCTGGCAATATACTGGAGTGGGACTCTCTCTATCATGTGAGGGGTGTGTAGCATGATCATTTTGTACCTGCTTTCTGCATTAGCATCTATGAAGCGTTCCAGGTACCTGAGGACAGAAATAAATTCGTGATCTATTCCTATTCTTCGCCAATTGCTATATGCTTGATTTTTGTCTATCAGCTCTTTATCCTTAGCCCTGCTGATTTCCCAAACATATGATTCTTCTAAAAACTGTATGTTTTCTCTGGAAGGGATTTGGTTGATAAAACTATCATAAGCAGTAATCATAGAAGGTTCCATAGCGATTCTTCTACTTATTTCTTCCCCCTTTTCATTTAGGTAGTATGATCTGGCTATTCCCTGGCTGAGAAACCCCATTTTTGAGATAAGCTGTCCCTTTTTTCCAAAATGTGCTCCTTTAGCATAGACTTTCAGTTCGAAGGAAGTGAGGATTTCCTCAAATGATGAATCATCAATAGGAAGAAATCGTCTAAAAAATTTTTTAAAGTTCTCTTTGTGGTCATCCATGAGGATAGTAATGGTAGATCCCTGAAGTCTTGATAGAAAAAGTAAAGCCATAAGTGAGAGTCTTAGTTCACCTATGGCTTTATGGGAAGGTTAAATCCATTTAGTCTTCTCTTCTATCCTCGTTGAAAGCTTTTATCTGGCTGAGGAGGTTCTCATCTCTGAAAATATTATCTCCAATGATGGCTTCCTGAATTCCCACCTCTTCTAATCTCCTGACATCACTAAAGGAGAAAATTTGACCAGAGGCAGCTATGTGTGCCCCTGGGAACTCTTTTGCCAGTCCCTCATAAAGTGGGATATTAGGTCCACCATACTCAAAAATCATTCTGGAGATTTCTGATACCATGAAATTGGTGAATCCTACGTTGATGCATTTATACATTAGCTGGGGGAGTGTAAGACTGCTAACTATATCTTTCCATCCATGACAGGTAAGCTGACCTTCAATCAGATCCAGCCCAATGACGATCTTATCATTTTTGACATCTTCATTTTCTCCCAGCTCTTTCACAAAGTCAAAGTTATCTATAACCACAGATCCCAGGACAAACTTGTCTACCCCGGCATATTGGAGAGATTTTAGATGCTGAAGATCCATAATGCCTCCCCCCACCTGAAGATCCATGACAGCCGTATTGGCTAATGAGCCTATGAGACCGGCATTGTCTCCGTCCTTATTATTGGCATCAGCATCTACCAAATGTATTTTTCTAATACCTATTTTGTCCATATCACTAATGAGTTCATATGGATCTTTTTCATTGTAGCTGATCAGATTAAATCCGGCCGGATGAAAAGCAGTCGCCTTTCCATCTTTTATATATAGTGCAGGGGTGATTTGCATAAAAGGGAG
>JBCBKZ010000183.1:0-8928 GCA_038520955.1 Bacteroidota bacterium
AGGGAACTTTGGGTGACTCCTATAAATGTAGAGATATACTTAAGAGGATATTTGGAAATCCAGTTTTTCTCAGTTTCTACCCGTTTGTATCTTTCAATGGCTTCTTCACTTTGGAAAGAGATTACATTTTTACTCAAGTTGACAAAAGCAATCTCGACTGTTTTCCTCAGTAGGGTGTTATAGGAATTTAACTTTCTCGCCAGATGATCACTTTGGGATTTATGTATAGTGTATACTACTGAGGGTTCTATTGATTGTATACTTATCCTACTCTTAGAAGAATTAAGGTAGCTCTCTAAGTTCGTAAACACTTCCCCCATAGTACCAATCCAAACCGTATAGTCTACATCATCCTTCACATAGAATAATCTTACAGATCCACTTTCTACAAAGAAATATTGAGTACAAACACTCCCTTCCCGCAATAGAAAATCGCCTTTTTCTAATTTCTCTTTTTTTAGAGAATTAAAAATCTCATGTATCTCTTCCTCACATCCAGAAGATAACTCTTTAATTGATTTTAGAACTACTGATATTTCTTTCATGGAACTTCTTGCCTCTAAGTATCAATAACTTATTCCAGTTTAACGATTTCCCATTTTCTCTGCAATGATCTATCTGTAATAGTCCGTCCTTAGGAGGGTTATCAGAAAATAAAAGCCTTCTATCAAAACTAGATCAGCTTAAGGAGAAACTTCCAAGTAGGTAACCACCCTACTCCGGCATTCCCTTCACTACTATGCCATTTTCTTGGAAGGCTTTGCGGACGCGCTCGTCCTTGAGGGCGGTAAGGAGGGCCTTTCTTCTTTCTGGAGAAAGGGTGTTTAGGTCCAGTATGTGGGCTTGGGGTTCTGCTCCGCGGGTAGTTCCGAGGGTATCTTTTCGGATGAAGTTATAGGTATGGGTTTCTTTGATATTTTCCTTCCTGGCAAACTCTTCTCCTTGCTGGAGCTCGGATAAGAGGGACTTCACATCCTCTTCCTGAAAATCAGTATTTGACAGATAGGCGGTAAACTCCATGCTCTCCTCCTGTGAAAGCGTATCTGAAGACCGACTGCTAATGGTTTTTCCTCCAAGACTTAGCTCATAGGAATAAGAGAAATTCTCGTAATCAGCATATCCCTTCTGGTTGAGGAAGTCATGGATCACGCCTGTTAATCCTACCAGGGTTTCTCCGTAGAGGACGGTATCTTTGGTGATGACATGGTCCTGTACAAACTTTTCCAGGTGCACCTGTAGGGCGGCATCTGACATGCTTTGGGCCTGAATAAGTCCCAGAGAAATCCACGCTATACAGATTATACCAAACAGTCGGTTCATAGAGAAAAAACGTTCCGAACTTCGTTTTATTGACTACGCGGAAAAAGTAAGGGGTTAAGGAAACGTTAAATAGGTGAGCGGAACTGTAAGTCTATCGTATATTTAGGCTGGAACTACGTTCAGTTAATCGTTTATAACTGAACCAGGCTCATATGTTGGGTCTTTGCGACTTCGCGTCTTGGCGTGCAAATTTATTCTCACGCAAAGCCGCTAAGAGTTCCAATCTAATATCGAATTAGCGTAATTTGATATCTTCAACCCATATCCTAATAAGCTCACAACTACAAGACTCTGTTTACTGATCTGTAAGTATGTCAAATAGACAAATATATATTCTCATTTCTCTAACCACGGTGGCATTGGTGGGGTTGATCATATTGCAGGTGAACCTCATAGAGAGAGCCATACGGATCAATGAGAAAAACTTTCATACAGCCATCAATCAGGTTCTCCAGGAAGTAGTGGAGAAAATCCAGACAACAGAAATGCGGGAAGGGGTACTTAAGGTCTCCCGTGATCTGAACATAGACCTGCAAGAAGACATCTTCTTTGACAATGAAACCTATACCCGTAGAAATGAGCGTGTACTGGTTCAGTTCAGAGAAGCAGGTGGAGCGGACGAGGATTCTAAAACGCGAACCGTAGCCATTAAGGATAGCCTGAAAGAATACATTCGTATTGAGGATATGGATAGCACACGCATCACCAGTGTGAATAATGCGTCCATCTCTGTGCAAGGAAATGAAGAACTGGAAGCTGATGCCTCTACCTACCAGTGGGAAGTCAGGCCCCAGATGGTTCAGATTTTTCGTCAGACTATGCAAGGCCTGAGTAGTCTGGGCGTTCCCCTTAATCAGCGTCTGGACTCCATGATGGTAGATACGCTCATTCAGCAAAGCCTACACGCACATGGGATAGAGGTGGACTTCAACTTTCTGGTGAGAGAACAAGGGCAGAACATTCTCCAGTCTGGCCATGTATCTGAACGAAAATTCCTGGAATCTCCGCATCAGACTTCCCTCTTTCCCGGATATGATTTGGCCGGAGATAAACTATTGATTCTCTTCTTTCCCAATCAACAGGCGTATACGCTTAAATCCATAGGGATGATTACCCTGGCAGCCATCATCTTTACCTGTATAGTATTGGTGACCTTCTATCTCACAATAAAGATCATTTTCCGTCAGAAGAACCTATCTGAGATCAAGAATGATTTCATCAACAATATGACCCATGAGCTGAAGACGCCCTTGGCCACCATTTCCCTGGCGGCAGATGCGCTTAGCAATCCCATGATACAAGAAAGGAAGGAAGGCATGGATAGGTACCTAGGCATAATTAAAGAAGAAAACCAGCGAATGAACAGGCAGGTAGAGCGTGTGCTGCAAGCTGCCCAATTCCAGAAAAAAGAATATGTCTGGAAAAAGAAGCCTGTCAATATGCATGAGATGCTTCAGGAAAGTGTACAGAAGATACTCCTTAAGGTGCAAGAAAAAGGGGGAGAAGTATTTATAGACCTGAATGCAGAGAAAAGCATGATTGAAGCAGATTCTGTTCACTTAAGTAACACCCTCATCAACCTACTAGAGAATGCCAATAAGTACAGTCCGGAATCTCCCAACATTCGGGTATCTACCTATAACAAACAGGACAAGTTCTACCTCTCCGTAGCAGACAAAGGCATAGGCATCACCAAGCAGGATCAGGCACGTATCTTTGACCGTTTCTACCGCGTCAGTAAGGGCGACTTACATGAGAGTAAGGGTTTCGGACTGGGACTAAGTTATGTGCGAGAAGTAGTGCTGGCCCACGATGGCAGCATTCAGGTTCATAGTAAGCTCGGAAGAGGGAGTATATTCACTATTTGTCTTCCGCTCATGGAAAATGGGGTGGAAGGATAGAAAAATAGCTGCGGGTTGATATACGCCGCCATTGAAATGGTGGGCTCATAAAAAATGTAGCGGCTACTTCAACTGTTGTAGGATTTGAAGGGCGAATAAATCCACCCCTACATTAGGCCATTTATTTTTTCAAAGTCCATAAAGTAGTTAATCAAATTTGAGCGTTCCCCATTGATTCCTTGAAGTAGGACAGTCCATGAGGTTCTCAAACATACGAGGGGCTTAATGTGCCATAGAGCTTTGTCGTTTCGAGAGCCTCAACGACCTTATATGGGATTCTTTTTATTGATCACTTACTAAGTACTGCTTTAACACTTTAAAGAAATACGAACCAAGACAGGAGTCTTGTACTATTTTACTGAACAAGCAGGAGCTTGTTCAATGTCCATTTGAGGGTTGGCAAGCTCCTGCTTGCCATCGGTATGGTTGCGGACTCCTGTCCGCTGAATGATTCATACTAAAGCGTCAAAGTAGAATAAACCCGGAGCTAATCTTTTATTTGAAGTTCCTACACCTCTCCAGCAAAGCCTTCTTCGCATGCTCATAGGAAGAAAACTCAAAACCCTTCATGACACCTTCCCACTTTTGTCTAATCTCAGCTGTGGACAGATTCCCTATGCTTCCCTCATGGGTGTGCTTGACGGTTCTCTCAGCTTTAAAACCTCCTTCAGCTATAGCCTTTCCTATTTGCTTGTAGGCTTCTCTGAAAGGAACACCGTCCAACACCAGCTTGTTGACTTCTTCTACAGAGAACATATACTCGTAGAGTTCTCCTTCCGCTATGTTTTCCTTCAGCTGTATGTTTTCCAGCATAAATTCTGTCATGTGTAGACAGAGGGCCGTTTCTTCCATGGCAGGGACCAGCATTTCCTTGGTGAGCTGCAGATCTCTGTGATAACCGGAAGGTAGGTTAGACAAGAGCGTAGACAACTGAGCCGGAAGGTTCATGAGCCTGTTGGTGCGGGCACGCATGATCTCAAACACATCCGGGTTTTTCTTGTGTGGCATGATGCTAGACCCAGTGGTCAACTCATCCGGAAAACTGATGAAGCCAAAGTTCTGGTTCATATACAGGCACACATCCGAGGCCAGTTTATTGAGGGTTCCAGCTATGGCAGCCAGCGCATATGACACAAAGGTCTCCGTCTTCCCTCTCCCCATTTGGGCGTAGACCACATTATAAGCCAGAGTAGAGAATCCCAAGAGAGAGGTAGTCAGCGTTCTGTTTAGCGGAAAGGAACTTCCGTAGCCTGCTGCTGAACCCAAAGGGTTTTGGTCGGCCATCCCATAGGCGGCTCTAAGCATTCTCAAGTCATCCACTAAACTCTCCGCATAAGAGCCAAACCATAATCCAGCCGACGAAGGCATAGCTATCTGAAGATGTGTATAGCCTGGCAGCAGTATATCCTTATGTTGTTCACTCAACTCCTGAAGTCTGGAAAAGAGCGTTTCCATCAAGCCTGTCAGTTCCTGAAGCTGATCCTTAAAATACAGTTTGAGGTCTACCAGTACCTGGTCATTTCTGGAACGCCCGCTGTGGATCTTCTTCCCTATGTCTCCCAGTTTCTTGGTGAGCATCATCTCTACCTGGGAATGCACATCCTCCACTCCTTCTTCTATGGAGAATTCTCCAGACTGGATCTGGTCATAAATCCGGGAAAGCTCGGGAAGTAAGGTGGGTAACTCTTCTTTCTCCAGTAAGCCTACTTCTTCCAGCATGAGCACATGCGCCATGGTTCCCAGCACATCCTGGGAAGCAATTACCACATCTAACTCACGGTCTTTTCCTACGGTAAAGGATTCTACTTTTTCAGCAACGGCGACACCCTTGTCCCAAAGTTTGCCCATATCAAATCAACTAAGAAGGTATTTCAATAATTCAAAAAGCTTAATGCTTAGGTACACAAGCCCTACTATCAGCAATAGCAGAAGGAGTAACACCATAAAAATGATGCCCCAGCCACTTCCTCTATGTTTGCCTTCATCATAATGCTCATCCAGCAAATGATAGTTTCTTCTGTTGGCCTTATAGGTAACGTCAAAAATGATTCCTAGAATAGGCACCAAGCCCACCAGAAAATCCAGTATGATATTCCCCATCATGAGCAGCACCAACTTCCTGCTGGCTCCATATCTAATCATAGAGACAATGATCAGACCCGAAATCAAAAACCCGGCAATATTCCCTGCTATGGGAACCAACCCTATGATGGGGTCTATACCAAATCTGAATTGGGTGAAGGGGACTCGGAATTTGTTATCCATTAAGGCAGTAATTCCTTCCAGGGCTACCAGCTCTGGCCTTACTTCCTGTTCCTGGCTTGTGTCAGTCATGGTGCATCAGTACTTGTTGATGGTACGGGCAAGATACTAAACAGATTGATGTCTACTTCTTTCCCCCTCAAGTGAATACTGCCCATGAATTCAGCTATAAAATCACTTCCCAGGTCCAGCTCTTTCAGTAGAAGTTCTGAGATCAGAAATTCTCTTCCCAGCCTGTTACATTCTTCCTGAATTCTGGAGGCTGTATTTACCGTATCTCCATGAAAAACTATTTCACGCTTTAAGTCTCCGATTTCTCCTGAAATCACTTTTCCTATATGGCAGCCAGCCTTAAAAGAGATCTTAACCCCATACCTTTTCTCATATCTACTCTGTCGCTGATCTATCTTTTTCTTAATCCGATAGAAACACCTGATCACATTCAGGTTCTTGACTCCTCTTTTCTTAGGCCAGCTGATGACTACTTCATCCCCCACATATTGGTAAATGGCCCCCAGGGAAACATTTACGGGTTCTGCCAAATCAAAGAAGAAGTCGTTTAGCATATTATGCCAGCGATAGTGTCCCAGCTTCTCTGCAATAGTAGTAGACCCTTTTATGTCTAAAAACATAAATATTCGCTCCTCTTCTACAGGTTTGTGGTACTTCCCGAGTATGTAGTTTCGTAAGGTGTTGGGTCCTAATAGCCTGACAGTAAGGTTGATATATTGGAAGGCAAGGATCAATGCAAAACTGAAGGCCACTGACCAGAAAATATTCCCTTCCTGTACCCATGAATTATGAAAAAGATTATGGAATATCTCTCCCCCTCTTGCTCCTGTAGAATAGAAATAAATGGTCCCCATCAAGATTAGACAAAGAAAAATAGAGGCGAGATAGCTTAGGGACCTGATAAGCAGGACATAAGAAAACCTGAGTCTTCTGATTTTTCCGGTAAATACATAATGGTCCAGCCAGGCAGTTATCAACCCGATCGAAAAGCCTGTAAATGCTCCAAGTGGTAACAAATAGTGCCCATCGTAGGCTGCTGCTGCATACAATAGGCCCAGAACGAGACCCAAAAGAGATCTTTGGATAAGATGAGAGACTTTTCGCTCCGGCATAGGACAAGGTAGGAGAAACCTCCTTTAGCTATTCTTGATTCTTGGCGGCAAGATAGGAGAATTGTAGCACATTCCCTCTACCTCCTCTTCCCTCATTAGAGATATAAAGTGTACCGTCTGGTCCAAAACAGATTCCTTCTGGCTGCTTAAAAACCTCATCATCCAGAGGCTGGACCATCTTTATTTTCTTCTGTTTGTCCATTACTACCAGCAGTTTTCCGGCAGTAGCGATGATATAAAAGTCTCCTGAAATGGGATGAACGGCTATTCCTGATGGCTGAAAACTTCTATCTCCTGCCGGATCAAAGGTGCTGGCAAAATCTTTTGCAAAACGAGTAAGTGCACTTTGTTTCAATCTCTTCTTAAGATCTTTCAGGTCCACTAACAAAAATGGCTGAGGAAGTACTCGCTTTTTCACATAATCATACGCGTAGATAGCCCGCTTATAGCTAAGAGAATTTCCATCATAATTAGGTTCTGCTTTGCAGGCAATGAGCAAGAGGTTTTGATCCGCTATTATCCCTAGTCCTTCCGTATCATTTCTATCAGTCAAAATGGTCTCCACTTTCTCAGCATCCTCTTCTTCTACTGTCCAATCTTCTATGTGATAGACATCTCCATCACTCCTTAATACAAATGCCTGATTTCCAAGTGTTTCCACCCCCTCATAATCACCTCCTTTACCGAAATCATGCGTATGTATAAGGCTATCATTTTCCAGGTCATAATGGTAGAGATTCCCTTTCTCATCCTGTACGATCACCACCTCTCCGGGCGCAACATAGGAGAGACCGGATATTTCTGTGAGGGTTCTGGGGAGTTTTACCTTACTTTTCGGTTGGTCTAACCGATAGGGAAACTCAGGAGGAGGTGCTAGAGATCTACTAGCTACTTCAGGGGTTTCTTCTTTTTCTGGTGGGGTGGGGGTACAAGCTAACTGCCAACTGCCAAAGAGGCCCACAGAAACCGTCAACAAAACATGTAGGGAAATGTGCATGACTTTTTACGCCTAACAGAATGAATCTAACATCACATAAAAAAAGAAATCCCGTTTAATGACCTAAACGGGATTTAAATATACATATAATTCGACATTTCATCCTTCTCCCAGCTGCTGTAGCTTTATTCTGAGCTGTCTTAGCATATCTGTACACAAAGACTTAAAATCTGCGATTAGGGGGGTCAGATTTTCTACGGTGGGATTTTGTTTAGCCTGGATTTCCAGATCTTTCGTAACGTCTGTTAAGGCATTCCCTCCAAGAATATTTATAGTGGATTTATATTTATGGGCTTTCCCGGATAGGTCCGCGAAAGAGGCTGCCTGCAAAAGGGTATCCATCTCTTCTAATACCTCTGGTGTCTGCTCCACAATCATTTCCAGAATCTCAACCATGAATTCCGGATCGCTTCCTGTTAACTCTTCCAGCTGATCATACTGGATGTCAAGTACTTTTCCTGAGTTTCCTCCCTGCAGGGGTGCGTCAGCAAATGGGTGATAAGGTCTGTCGCTCATAAATATTGGATAATTCAATCATCAAACAATTTAAAAGTCGACGAAAACCCTCGTTTTCAAAAACAGATAATTAGTGGATAGTTACATGTATTCTGCTTCCAGACATGCTACAATTCAGGAAGAAACCTGACATGCTTTTTTCAGGAACCTGCTGAGAGAAAATTTCAGGGCTCAGGATAGAAATCTAACAAAGAGACTTTGCTGTAATAAATATTTAAGGATGGGTTTTCTATAACTGAAACAAGCTTATAATTTTCCCAAATCAAGAAATATGCAAATTCGAGATAGTTCAAATTATTCAATCCAATAAAATCGGGAGATATAATATGGCACAGAAGTTCTTAAATAAAATCTTTATCCTGGAAGATGACCTGGTATTCGGCAAAGTACTGCAAAGAAAGCTGGAGCTGGAAGATACAAATGACGTGCACGTCTTCACGGACGGAAAGTCCTTCTTAAATAACCTGTATCAGAATCCGGATATAGTAAGTATAGATTACAACCTGCCGGACATGAATGGTCTGGAAATTCTGAAGCAGATCAAGGACTACAATGAAGAGATAGGGACTATCATTCTATCAGGGCAGGAAAAAGTAGAGGTGGTAGTGGAAGCCTATAAGAACGGTGCGAACAACTACATCATCAAAAATGATAATGCTGTAGTTGAACTATCAAACGTAGTTAAAAACCTCACCAAGCACGTCAGCTTGAAGAAAGAGGTAGAACATCTTCGGGACCAGATTATTGACAGGAACAAGTATAGCTCAGTAGTGGGAGAAAGTAAGTCTGTGCTGAAGGTGCTGAAAAT